>JALSZC010000001.1 GCA_027059605.1 Ghiorsea sp.
TGTTTCTGCCATGTCGCTCTCTTTTTTAATCAAAATAAAAAAGGCCGCCTAAGAGCGACCTTGAGTCACATGCCGAAGGCTATCATCCACACTTAGAATCGCCACATTCAAGGCAGCAATTGCAATTGTCTAAACGCACTACAGCCATAGCACCACACTTATCACATTGCTGACCTTTGGCTGCTGCGTCAGCACCAAGCTTTTCTTCGGCTTCCTTGCGTTTAGCAATCAGTTCTTCAGTTTGCAATTGCCCTTCCATCATACCGATAGAGACCAAATGCTTTTGAATGACTTCACCAATTTCAGCCACAATAGATGGCATATATTTGCCACCTTTTTTGTAGTAGCCACCTCTAGGGTCAAAAACAGCTTTTAGCTCTTCAACCAAGAATGTGATGTCACCACCTTTACGGAAAATGGCAGAAATCACGCGCGTTAAGGTTACAATCCACATGAAATGTTCCATGTTTTTGGTGTTAATAAAAATTTCAAACGGGCGGCGATGCTCACTTTCTTCACCTTGATTCACAATCACATCATTGATGGTGATATACATAGCATGTTCAGAGTGTGGCGTTTTAATTTTGTAGGTGCTACCCACCAAAACTTCATCACGCTCAAGCAAAGGTGCAATGGCTGTGACATTATTGTCTTTTTTCGCCTCATCTTCAGGTTTAGCCACTTCATAAGCTGTGATTTTCTTTTCAATTTTAATGCTCATACTTTTCCTCCACGCACAGCCAATAATGATTCTAGCCGTCTATGCAATTTGTGCAGCGCGTTTGGTCGTTTGCTTTGCTTTACATGCATTGACCCCGGGCGTTGCCTCCGGTGTATGTGGGCGGTTTCCCCTTGCGATGGTGTATCATAAGATAACGATGCCATCACCCACAGATTGATTGGCGGAAATTTTAGCTCCGCCCAACGAACCCTAAACTCTGGTGAGAGTCTAGAATTTTCCATAATATCCTTCTTTAAGTGCATCAAATAAGTTGGCTGCTGTATGCATTTCACCATCATATTCAACTTCTTCATTACCTTTGGCTTCCACCACTGTTCCATCTTCCAAAGTGAACTTATATGTGGTGTTTTCCAAATCTTCTTCTTTGACCAACACACCTTGAAACACTTCAGGGTTAAAGCGGAATGTCGTACAGCCCTTCAAACCTTTATCAAAAGCATACATATAAATTTCTTTAAAATCTTCATAAGGAAAATCTGTAGGCACATTCGCTGTTTTAGAAATCGATGAATCCACCCACGTTTGTGCGGCAGCTTGAATATCCACATGCTGTGTTGGTGTCACAGCATCAGCAGAGATAAAATAATCAGGAAGTTTGGTTGCTTCATCTTCTGAAAACGGCATGGCATCGGGGTTTATCATTTCACGGTAAGCCAATAATTCATAAGAAAAAACATCCACTTTTTCTTTAGATTTTTTACCCTCACGAATCACGTTGCGTGCATAATGGTGGGCAAATGATGGCTCAATGCCATTGGATGCATTATTGGCAAGTGATAATGAAATCGTACCTGTTGGCGCAATAGATGAATGATGGGTAAAACGACAACCCTTCTCCATCAAACCATCCAGTAACTCTTGATCGCCTGAATCAGCAAACTTCTGCATGTATCGTGAGTATTTTGCCCAAAGCAACTTGCCTTTGACTTTATCACCCACCTTAAAACCATCCTTCAACATTTCAGGGCGTTTGAACAACATATCTCTAGTCACTTCAAAATCTTGTTCCATAATCGGCGCAGCACCCTTTTCTTCTGCCAACTGCAAACCCACTTCAAAGCCAGTTTTTGCCATTTCATAAGCTACTTTTTCAGTGAACGCTAAAGAATCTTCAGAACCATATTTGGTGCGCAACATGGTGAGCGTACTACCAAGACCCAAGAAACCCATACCATGACGGCGTTTATCCAGAATCGCTTGGCGTTGTTGTTCTAATGGTAAACCATTGATATCCACCACATTATCTAACATGCGCGTGAATACGGATACCACCTCACGGTACATATCCCAATCAAAATACGCGTCTTCCGTGAAAGGGTTGCGTACAAACTTGGTTAAATTCACTGAACCCAAAAGACATGCGCCGTATGGCGGTAAAGGTTGCTCACCGCAAGGGTTCGTGGCACGAATATCTTCGCAAAACCAGTTGTTATTCAAATCATTCACTTCATCAATCAGAATGAATCCTGGCTCAGCATAGTCATAGGTGGATGACATAATCACATCCCACAAACGACGTGCCTTAATGGTTTTATACACACGACACGCCGTAAAACCACGGTCGTCTTGCTCTGCATTTTCTGGTGGATTGGCAACACGCTTAAAAATAATACGTACATCATCATTGGCAAGTTCATCTTGGGTCGCAGGAAACACCAAATCCCAATCGGCATCATTTTTCACCGCTTCCATAAAATCTTTGGTAATAAGACACGAGAGGTTAAACTGGCGAAGACGGCCATCTTCACGTTTGGCTTTGATAAAATCGGTCACATCAGGGTGTGAAATATCAAATGTGCCCATTTGCGCACCACGACGACCACCCGCTGATGATACGGTAAAACACATCTTATCATAAATATCCATAAATGATAATGGACCTGAAGTATATGCGCCTGCACCTGATACATACGCACCTTTCGGGCGCAATGTAGAAAATTCGTAACCAATACCACAGCCAGCTTTAAGCGTTAAACCCGCTTCTTTGACCATGCTCAAAATGCCATCCATAGAATCAGGAATCACGCCAGATACCGTGCAGTTGATGGTTGAGGTGGCAGGTTTATGCGCTTCAGCACCTGCATTGGACATAATACGCCCCGCTGGAATGGCACCATTAGCCAAAGCCCAAGTAAAACGGTTGCTCCAAAATTCACGCTTATCTTCGTCTTCCACTTCCGACAAAGCTTTAGCAACACGTTTATAAGTGTCCGCAACATTAGCATCCACTGCATTGCCATCTTTATCTTTTAATCGGTACTTCTTATCCCAAATATCTTCACTGGCAGGCTGCAATGTCACTTCGTTAATACCCATGTCTGAATCAGAGCTAATAAACTGAGGTTTTTTCGGTTGCACTTGGCTCATAAGATGTTGTCCCCTTGCTTGAAACGTGAATTTTACATGAAAATCGTTTCATCTTCGCATTATCTGTGCGCCACTATATGTTGGGTTTACAAAGAACACAAGGCACAATCTATTGTGTTGTTATACAAATATTGCCCACAACTTATGCACAATAAGCTGTGGATAAGTTAAAAAATACGTATAAATATTGGATATTCATGTGTTTTATAAACCTCACCTACAGGTACAAAATTTTAGCAATATTCACCGCTATTTATTACTTCAAAACAATCAAAAACTGTTCTCGTGAATTTTATTGAAAATACAGTATTATGCGCCCAATATAATCAGTTTGTTTCAAGGAGCGTGCTCAAGTGTCAGCATCCCATCTTACCGATGACCTTCGTATTACAGGCTTACGTGAAGTAAGCTCACCCTTAGAAGTTCATTCAGAGTTTCCAATCACCGATGCGGCAGCAGAAACAATTTTTTCTGCCCGTCAAGCCATTCACCGTATTTTACATGGTGAAGATGATCGATTACTGGTCATTGTTGGTCCATGCTCCATACACGATACCAAAGCAGCCCTTGAATATGCCGCTCTCATTCAACAAGCACGCCAACAATATGAACAAGACTTACTCATTGTCATGCGTGTCTATTTTGAAAAACCACGCACCACAGTAGGCTGGAAAGGCTTGATTAACGACCCCCACTTGGATGGCTCCTTTGATATTAACACAGGGATTCGCAAAGCCCGCAAACTATTGTTAGACATCAATAATATGGGTGTGCCTGCTGGTACTGAATTTTTAGATTTAATCTCACCCCAATATGTTGCTGATTTGGTCAGTTGGGGAGCCATTGGCGCACGCACAACCGAAAGCCAAGGACACAGAGAATTAGCATCAGGTTTGTCATGTCCTGTTGGTTTTAAAAACAGTACCAATGGTGGCTTTAGCATTGCCATTGATGCCATCAATGCCGCATCACACCCCCATCATTTCTTATCCCTTACCAAAGAAGGAAAGTCCGCAATTTTCTCCACCAGCGGTAATGAAGATTGTCACATTATCCTTAGGGGTGGTAATGATAAACCCAATTATGATGCCGATAGTATTGCTTTGGCAGTCGATAAACTGGAGCAAGCAGGCATTGATTCAGGTATAATGATTGATTTTAGTCACGCCAACTCTTTAAAACAGCACAAGCGTCAAATTGAAGTAGGTAAAGATGTCTCTTCACAAATCGCAAAAGGCAACCAACACATTAAAGGTGTAATGATTGAAAGTCATTTGAATGAAGGTAGGCAAAACAATGAACCAAACAAACCACTTCAATATGGGGTAAGCATCACAGATGCCTGTATTTCATGGGATGATACTGCACCCATGTTAGAAACCTTATCACAAGCTGTGCAACAACGCCGTAATTCATGAGTGAATCTTTAAGCGCCTTTCAAGCTGTTATCCTTGGGCTTATTCAAGGGTTCACTGAGTTTTTACCGATTTCATCCTCAGGGCATTTGGCATTGGTTCCACTTGTATCCACTTGGCAAGACCAAGGTTTGGCTTTTGATTGCATGGTACACTGGGGCACATTAACCGCTGTTATCTATTATTTTCGCAGTGACTTAGCTAAAATGATACTCGGCATGGGTGAAACCATCAAAAAACGTGATTGGAAAGCCAACCGCGATGGACAAATGGCATGGATGATTGGTCTTGCCACTATTCCTGTAGGCATTGCTGGTTTAGCACTTAAAGATTATATCGAAAATGACTTACGCTCGGTTGAAACCATAGGTATTGCCTCCATTGTTTTTGGTTTATTACTTTGGGCAGCAGATAACATGGGCAAACAAGAGCGTGGTGAGCAAGCTTGGGGTATGAAAGACACCATGATTGTTGGTTTGGCACAAGCCGTTGCTTTAATTCCAGGCACATCTCGCTCTGGCATCACCATGACAGCGGCACTATTTTTAGGTTATACACGTGAAGCAGCAGCACGGTTTTCCTTTTTATTATCCATACCCGTGATTTTTTTGGCTGGCGGTTTAAAAATCAAAGATTGGATAGAACAACCCAATCAAGCCGCTAGTCTTGATACCTTAATTCTTGGTTACGTGGTCTCAGCAGTTTCTGCATATATTTGTATTCACTACTTCCTCAAATTCTTAGACCGTGTAGGCATGGGACCTTTCGTCATCTATCGCATTATTTTAGGTAGTGTGCTATTATGGATGGTATGGTAATCACGTGTTAGCTCCCCAAATTGACCCTGTTGCCCTGCAGCTTGGGCCAATTGCCATACATTGGTATGGTTTGATGTATGTATTTGCTTTTATGTCAGCTTGGAAGCTAGTGCAAATTCAGCTTAAAGAACAACACCTTTGGGGCACTGTGGTTCACCCTGAAAGTTTTGAAAACCTATTTACTTGGCTGATTCTTGGTGTGATTTTGGGTGGTCGCTTTTGGTACGTCTTATTTTATAACCCTTCTTATTATTTAGAGCATCCCATCGAAGTATTTTATGTATGGAATGGCGGCATGTCTTTTCATGGCGGCTTCTTAGGCTCAGTGCTTGCTGGTTATATATACTGCAAACGTGCTGGTTTGCCCTATTTAGAATTACTTGACCGCTTTGCCGTGGTTGCCCCACTTGGCTTAGCCTTCGGACGAATAGGTAACTTTATCAATGGTGAGCTTTGGGGGCGGGTTGCTGACCCAGCACAAGTACCTTGGGCAATGATTTTCCCTCATGCTGGTAATTTACCACGCCACCCTAGTCAGCTCTATGAAATGGCACTCGAAGGTTTACTGCTTTTTATCATTTTATGGTTTACCCGCAAAAGAAATTGGGCAGTTGGTACACGTATTGCCATCTTTTTACTGGGTTATGCAGCAGCACGTATATTTTGTGAAAATTTCCGTGAACCTGATGCACAACTTGGCTTCATCTTTGCCAACATCACCATGGGTATGCTGCAATCGTCTGCCATGATTATTGCGGGTATCGCTGTATTGGTTTGGATAAAACGTAAGGGATAACGCATGGCATGGATAGATAGCCACTGCCACCTTGATCATGTGAGTTTTCGCCATGATTTACCCCAAGTATTGCAACAAGCCCATGATATTGGCATCCAACAATT
>JALSZC010000002.1 GCA_027059605.1 Ghiorsea sp.
CAAGCCATGGGGTTTGATGCTGCACAACACAAACTTGTTGCTCGTATATCTTCAGCCATGAAAAACACAGCTCTTTTTGCAGATTGTGAACAACTACAAGTTGAAGAGCACCTAGAGCAGCGGCATGTTGTCAACCTCAAGCTACCATTGCCACAGAAAAATACCCCTCATACACTGAACATACGTCATGGAAAGTGGGCGGCAAAAAGCCACAGCAGCATCCCCAAAGTGTGGTGGCGACCTATTGCGCTTGCCATCATGGCGAGCATGATTTGGCTAGGCACACTAAGCATTGAAAACTATCAGCTTAGGCAGCAACTGGACGATATGAACAATGAAATCATCCAAGCCTTCCATCGCGGTTTACCACAACAAACAGTGATTATTGATGCCATGGCACAGCTTAGACAAGCTGCACATACAGGTGATGGTACAAACAGTGGCAACGCACAACATGTTACAACGCAACTCAACATCATCAGTGCCGTGTTCAAAAAACACCCTTGGCATATGCAAGAGCTACGCATCAACAACAATGAAGTTGTTCTATCTGGTCAAGTCAACAGCTTGGACACCTTGAATGACATCAGCAATGCTCTGTCAGAAAAACTTGGGAAAAAAGTGAAAATTACCGACACCGATTTAAAAGGTAATGAGGTTACATTCAGGATGCGCTGGTCATGAACATATCATTACAAAATCATATCGATAACCTTGGTCTCAAGTTGGAAACTCTGTGGGCTGAAAAAGTTGCACCACACTATGATGCTCTAGGTGAAAGCGAACAACGTACTGTAAAAATCGCTGCTGTGATTTTACCATTGGTTATTTTTGTTTTTGGTATTGTCTTGCCTATTCTTGATACCAACAAGGCATTGCACGATGATGTTGCAACGCTTAGCAAACAAGTGGCAGAAGCAAACCAGTTGGCTGATATTTTAGCCAATCAACCTAAACAGCAAGGCAGCGTAGATACCAATAATATTCTAAGCGATGTAGATAAACTCGCACGACAAACTGGCGTTCGCTCCTATATGACACGTTTACGCCCGCAACAAATCATGGGTGCAGGGCAACGCTTGCAAACACAAATCAAAAGCGTGCCTTACCAGAAACTCACCCACTTTCTAAGCATCTTAGAAAAAAATGGTTACAATTTCACAAACCTTAAAATACAAGCAGCAGGCGTAGGCATTGTGCATATGCAAGCAAGTATTGGGCGATAAGATGAGCCAACAAACAACCACACCCAACGCTAAGCGAAAGTTATTGCTTATATTTACTTTGGCTTTGCTCATCTTTTCATTTTTACGCTGGGATATATCTCCTTGGTTAGCCACACAAATACAACAAGCTGCCAAGCAAGCTGGTATCAACATACAATATGAACATATTTCAGTATCGGGGTTTACGGTTCAATTGAATCAACTACAAATCAGTAAAGCCAATGAGATGTCCGTACAATTCCAAGAACTACAAGCAAGCCCAGCATGGGATGCCTTATTATCGGGTGAATTAGGG
>JALSZC010000003.1 GCA_027059605.1 Ghiorsea sp.
CACAGCACTTATACGCACTACGCTTTTAGCTGCTAGTAATTTGGATTATCCCAAAGATAAGTTAAATATTTACTTGCTGGATGATGGTGGAACAAAACAAAAGCGAGAGCAAGATGACGCTGAACTTGCCGCGCTTGCAGAAGCTAGACATCAAGAGCTAAAACAATTGTGTAGTGATATTGGTGTGCATTATTTAACGCGAGAAGACAATAAGTTTGCTAAAGCCGGAAATATTAATGCGGCGATGAAACAAACATCAGGTGACTTAATTCTCATTTTAGATTGTGATCATGTGCCTACAGTTGATTTTCTTCAGAATACAGTGGCGCCGTTCATAAAAGATGAGAAACTTTATTTGGTTCAAACGGCACATTTTCTAATTAATGATGACCCTATTGAAAAAAACACAGGGAAACCCGCACATATGCCGAGTGAAAGTGAAATGTTTTACACCAGTACAATGCGAGGTTTAGACACTTGGAACGCAGCCTTCTTTTGTGGTTCAGGCGCAGTTTTACGCCGAAAATACTTAGAGGAGATAGGTGGTATTTGTACGCAGACAGTAACGGAAGATATTGAAACATCTGTTGAATTGCATAGTCGTGGTTATCACAGTATTTATTATCATAAGCCAATGTTAGCTGGTTTGCAGCCGGAAACATTTGCTGGTTTTATGACTCAGCGCTTACGTTGGGCACATGGTATGTTGCAGGTCTTTATGTTGAAAAATCCACTTGTTAAGAAAGGGTTGAACATTGGACAAAAAATAGGACTTTTTAATATGGTGAGCTATTGGTTTTTTTCATATATGAGAATTATGTTTTTACTTGCTCCTGTTGCATACTTACTTTTTGATATCAAGCTTTTTGATGCCGAGCCTACTGAAATTTTGTTGTATGCTTTGCCAAACATCATTGCTTTCATATTGTATTTTGATGTTATTTTTGGGAGACAAAGGTGGTTTTTGGTTTCAGAAGTATACGAGACCTTGCAATGTTTATTTTCCATACGAACGGTATTTTCAGTGCTAATAAACCCTAAAAAGGGTGCATTTAATGTCACACCGAAAGATGAAAATATTAAAGAGGATTTCGTAAGTCCTCTTTCGTTTCCTGTATATGTTCTGGTGGCACTGGTTTGTGCAGCAACGATTAAAGGTGTTTTTTCTATTATAGCAGACCCTTCACAGTTGACACAGGATGTTGTGGTCACGTTTTGGTCTATGCTTAATTCGCTGGTTGTTTTGGGTGCCTTGGGTGCCCTTACAGAGAAAAAGCAAGTTCGCCATACAACACGTTTTGCAGTCGATATCCCTGCAGTAATTCAAAATGATGATAAAACATACCAAGCAAAAATTGTTGATTTAAGCGCATCAGGCATGCGCATGGTCTTACCTAAAGAGAATGTAAAAGACTTAAGTTCGGAATTTATTGTGGATGTTTATTGCAGTGCGTTAAAACGCCAAATTTATATACATTGTAAGCTTATAGCTCAGCATGATGCTGAGGATGATACGAGTGTTATTTTACGCATCGCTTTTGATCCGAAAACGCTGGAGGAAGAACGAGATATGGTGGCTTTGGGTTATGGAGATAGTGAACGGTGGCGGAAAGTCCTGATGAACCGGAATGAAGAGTTTGGTTTTGTTGCTGGTTTAGTTCACTTTTTTCGGCGGGTTTTCCCTGCTGGTATTGCGCATATTTTACTGCTTACGCGGCAAACAGTTTCAAGTTTAATTTTTTCAAAAAAGAGGAAGAGTAATGTATAATTTTTCTAAACTGCTGATCATGATGGTTGTTATCACTTGGGGGCTGGTTACCAGCGCACAGGCAAAGGAGCATGTAACTACTATTACGAAACCATTAGATTTTTATATTGATGCAGCTGAGTTACAGGGTGATAACTTACGATTGGCAAACGGCACGGATCAAGTGAACGTAATGATTCCAGTGTCTACACGAGCTGCAGTAAAGTCGATTAAGATACATGTCAAATTTATTAACTCGATATCTTTGTCTAAAGATAGGTCACAGCTTCGCTTTAGGTTTAATGGGCAAGTGATTGGGCAGGTTCCTTTAGATCCACTTTACCCTGAAGGTAGTATTAATCTTACGATTCCACAGTCAATTGTGCAGTCAGGAGATAATATTTTACAGTTTGAGAGTAGCTTACATACATCTCAAGCAGATGCATCATTATACAGTTCAGAACTATGGACTGAAATTAATGTGAAGAAGTCTACAATTAGTGTAACTTCAGTGCCCAAAGCTATTGAAGCTAAGCTTTCTGCGCTTCCAGGTCTTGTAAAAGGTGTGGAGGTTAATGGTCATTATCCTATCACTGTGTTGACGGTTGGTCAGGTGCCAAGTGATGAAATTATGAATGCTGCTTCATCAGTCATACAAAGTATTGCACAGTTTACCAATGATATGCCTCTTCAAGCTTATGCTTCAAGAATTACAGATGAACATATGAAAGATTCAGTCAAGGGGCTGAAGCTTCCTGTATTTAATGTAGGAATGGACGCAGTGTTATTGGGAACATTTGACGACTTAGAGAAGGCGTTAGGCACAACGATGATGGAAAACCAAAGTGACTTAAGGCAGTGGGTACAAATTTATCGTAATCCAAAAGACTTGAGCAAGTTTGTTCTTGTTGTTGCGGGACGTGATGATGATGAAGTATTAGCGATGGCGCGATACCTTGCAGAGATAAACTTAAATCAAATTGGTAGTGCATCTGTGAGCTTAGCTGTTGATGCTGAGGAATTGGTTGGTGATATCAGCAAGAAACAGACTGCAGTCGCACCGAATATGCGTTATACTTTTTCTCAGCTTGGTATGAAAACCAAAGTGCTTACAGGTATTAATGATGCTGCAGAGCTTCAGATTAAGTTACCTGCTGACTTATTTGCTATTGCGGATGAAGATATAGATGTAATGTTACATATTACGTATTCTGCATTTTTAGGGGATGGCTCTTCTATTTCTGTGTTGCTTAATGGAGAGTTTCAACATTCAATTCCTTTGAATAACCCTAATGGTATGCATGTGAACTCTTGGAAGTTGTCATTTCCATTGCGCTCTTTTAAACGAGGTATGAATACCATTCGTTTTCAAGGTCATATTGCACCTAGTATTGCTACTAAAGAGCATCAACACATGATAGATTCTATTAAAGTTACACTTTTTGAAGACTCTATTGTTCGTGTACCATCAATAGGCCATTACTCTAAATTACCTAACCTAGCATTGTTAAAAGATACGGGGTACCCATACATTGAAAGTGAACAGTCAATTTTTTATGTAAAAAAGGGGGGAGATGAACATTTATCATCTGCCCTTACCTTAGTGGCAAAACTAGCACAGCAACAAGGGCATATGGCTGATACGATTTCATTAAGCAATAATTGGATCACACATAAAAATGATAACCTGTTTATTTTTACTGAGCTTATAGCTTCTCCAGTACGTATATTAGGGGCTGCTCCATTAACGATGATTGATGGTGAGGCTTGGCTTCCCATGTCAGATGCTTTTGATTTTTCAGGTATACCTAAAAATATCCTGACACCAGTGTTGGCATCTGACCTTGTGGTAGAGTCTTTCTTACGTTTGGCTGACAAACCAGTGCTACAGCACTTAGATTTAACCTCATATGGCGTAATGACACAATTTGAATCCCCATATACAGAAGGAAAAACAGTAACCTTGGTGACATCGAAGACACCAGCATTGTTGCAGGCTGCAGTTGCAAGTTTAGTGACACCACAGGTATGGCAGCAGATGAATAAAGATACTTTTATATGGGATATAAAAGAAGGTCATGAAACTAGCAGCTTTAAAGTATCGGATGAATACCATACAGGAGACTTATCCTTTTTTGGGAAGATTGCTTATCATGCTGTAACATCACCAATTTATTTATTGTTGATTATTATTTCTTTGGTGGTGCTGCTTACCTGGCTAACGCGGCAGTTGCTGCTTAGACACTCTCTGTTTCATAGCCATCACTAAGGTAAATGTATAGTATGAAACAATGGCGTTTGTTTTTTTGCATCATAAGTTTGAGTTGGTTGTTGATGGGCTGCAACGCAGTTAAGCAACAGTCGTTGGCTGATGATTGGAAAATATATAAAGACACATTTATGCATAGCGAGGGAGCGATTGTTGATTCGGCGAACCAAAATATTCGTCACACTGAAGCACAGGGCATTGGTTTGCTTTTAGCTGTTGCAAATAATGATAAATCAGCATTTATGAAAATTTGGGAGTGGACACAAAAGCACTTGCAAATTCGTACATCAGATAAACTTTTCGCATGGCGTTGGCGTACTTATGCTCCACATGTGTCTGATATGAACAATGCATCAGATGGTGACATATTGATTGCTTGGTCTTTGTTGCGCGCATCACAAGTTTGGGGAGATAATAGTTTAAGGCTAGAAGCAGAAAATATTCTCCATGATATCAAACAGCTGTTGGTGGTAAAACATTCAGGTTATACCTTGTTACTTCCTGGACAAAAAGGTTTTAGGAAAAGAGCAGGTGTAAATATCAACCTGTCGTATTGGGTTTTCCCAGCACTGTATGCGTTCCAAGACTTTCAACCCAAAGAGCCTTTGTGGGGTGAGTTGATTACCAGTGGTTTAAGGTTGACTGAGTATGCTCGCTTTGGCGCATGGCAAATGCCACCAGATTGGTTGTTGGTTAGGAAAAATGACTTGAAGCTTGCGAAGGGGTTTTCCAGACGTTTTGGTTTAGATGCAGTTCGTATTCCTTTGTATCTGATTTGGGCTGGTCATAAAGAACATTCGGTAGTCGTTAGGGCAGCGAACTTCTGGAAAGTTTTTTCAGGTCAAGGTGCATACCCAGATTGGTTGTCACTGGATGATACGCTTGTGCACTTATCAGAATCTATGGGTGGTGTTGAAGCGATTTCACAACTTACGCGTATGGTTTCACAGCAGAAAACTACAGCTAAAAATGTTTCAATGATGCCATTGACGCAATCTATGCAGTATTATCATGCATCTTTATTGTTGCTTAGCAAACTTGCTTGGCAAGAAATGCCGAGGGAGTGATGATGTTTCGCTATTGGATTTTTATCACGGTTTTGTTGCTACCTTTGACTGCTGCTGCGGCGACGGCTAACGATGAACAAGCAGTGCAAACCAAGAGAGATGCTGTGAATACTGTCGAGAGAAAACGCCAACATAATATTCAAGTGCAGCATAAGAAGAATGCAGTGAATGAAGTTAAAAACACTGAGAACACTTCGAAAAAAGTATTATCCACTAAAGTTGTGAGTGATGATTATTTATGGGAGCTGTATAAGTCAGGTCAGTTTACAAAACTGGATAAATTGATTCAGCAAACAAAGCGCGCTCATCCTGGGTGGTTACCCAATGCGAAGTTAGAGAAGTTACTTTTTGAACATAAGGTTATTCGGCGTGTATCACGAGCGATAAAACAACAAAACTTTGCAATTGTTTTAAAAAACTACCAAATGCAACCTGAGGTGTTTGGTTGTGAAAGAAACCAATGGCGTTTATTTATTGCTAAAGCATATTTGAAACGAAAGAAAGTAGAGCATGCACTTGATGTATATAATGAAATTTTAACATCATGTGACTTTACGGTTCGTTTTGAGACTCTTGAGCATGCAGCGAAATATTTAAGCGAATCTGAGTTTGAAACTATTTTTAAGCAACAAAAGCAATGGGCTTTAAGTCGTACTGAAAAAAAAGCTTTAAGTCAGCTAAATCAAAAGCGTTTATTGCGTTTAGCACAGCAGGCCAATGAAAAAAATGACAATGTACAGGCCTTACGTTTAGCTAATAAGTTGTCACTTTTATTGATGAAAACAAAAGAGAGTCCCATGCTTGAAGCATTGGCGTGGCTTTATTTTGAACAAAAACAATTTATGCTAGCACTTAAACATTTTAAAGTGGCCTATAAACAACAACCAAGTAAATCAGCACTTGAAGGCATGGCATATACATATTTGAAGCTTGGGAAGTATTCAGAGCTTGAGGGTCTGCTAGATGCTCACCTTAATGAGTTTGAAGGTACGGATGTGTTAGTGAATACTTTGCCTGTACTTGCTGGACAATCCTTAACAGATAAAGATTATGAAAAGGTCTTGCAGTTTTTGATTGAGCTTAAAGCATTAAGGGAACTACAAACCAATGAGTTAGAAATGATGGC
>JALSZC010000004.1 GCA_027059605.1 Ghiorsea sp.
CCATGCATTTTGCCTGTGAATTGCAGATAAGCTTCAACATCCAAATCGTGGTAAGACGGCGCATGTTCGGGCAAATAACCCACCAAGCGGCGAACTTGAATGGATTCTGCCAAACTTAAACCATCAATGCTTGCATCACCTGAGGAAGGGGGAAGAAAACAGGTGAGCATTTTCATGGTGGTCGATTTTCCTGCGCCATTGGGGCCAAGTAGCCCCATGACTTCGCCACGTTTAACCTCAAAACTTAAATCTTTAACGGCAAACTGATTGCCATACTGTCGAGAAAGATCTTTCGCTTTAATCATAGGCAAAATGTAGGTGCTCCAAAATCAAGATTCAAGGGTGCTTTACAACACCCTTACCATGCATATTAATCAGCTTGCTGACGAATCCATGTTGGCACATCATACAAGTCATCATAAGGCGACTCGGCTGTTGCGGCTTGCGCTTGTGCTTGTCCTGTACCACTGGTGAAACCAGGAACAGGCACATCACCCATCACTGGCATTTTAGGCTGATGCAAAGAACGCACTGGCGCAAGTTTGGGTTTTTCTTGTTGTTGTAAGCCTGTGGCAACCACGGTCACGCGTAATTCTTCTCCAGCTTCATCATCATAAACAAGTCCACAGTTCACATTGGCATCCTCATCCACCATATTCTGAATAATGCTCATCACCTCTTCAAATTCAGCCATAGATAATGAATCCTCATGCGCCGTCACATTCACTAACAAGCCTTGTGCACCATGAATATCCACTTCTTCTAACAACGGTGATGTGATAGCCGCTTCAGCAGCGGTACATGCTCTGTCTTCACCAGAAGCAGATCCCATACCCATCATGGATAGACCTTGATGCTCTGTCATGACCGCCGTCACATCTGCAAAATCCACATTGATATAACCAGGTTTCGTAATCAACTCCGAGATACCACGCACTGCTTGAAATAAGATATCATCCGCCATACGAAAAGTATCTTTCATCGTTGTATTCTTTCCAGCCATCGCAACCAATTTTTGATTCGGGATAGTAATCAAGGTATCCACAGCACCACTCAACTCTTCAATACCTTCTTCAGCAAAACGCATACGGCGTTTCCCTTCAAAACCAAAAGGCTTGGTGACCACGCCAACCGTTAAAATACCCATTTCACGTGCGACTTCTGCAATCACAGGTGCTGCACCCGTACCCGTACCACCACCCATACCTGCAGTGATAAATACCATTTCAGTATCTTCAAGCAATTCCTTAATATGCGCACGATCAGATTCAGCTGCTTCTCGCCCAATTTCAGGTTTACCACCAGCACCCAAGCCTTTGGTACTGTGTGAACCCAACTGCAAACGTGTTTGCGCTAAGCTGCGTGATAATACTTGAGCATCAGTATTGGCTGCAACAAAGCTCACACCTGATAACCCTTGTTCAATCATATTATTTAAGGCATTACCGCCACCGCCACCAACACCAACAACTTTAATATTTGCTACCTGCTTTTGTGTATCATCCAATGTGAATTTAAG
>JALSZC010000005.1 GCA_027059605.1 Ghiorsea sp.
GATGCTTTAAATAGTAAAAATCTTCTCTAAATTCAACTTCATCTTGTTGATTCAACTCTTTTTCAAGTACTTTTATCGTATCCTTAAGGTCTTGGTTTTCATTACGAGCTTCAGAGAGTTGTATTTTTACTTCTGATAAAGCCTCTATTAATTCTGCCAATTTAAGTTTGACCTCTGCATCTTCGAGAGATGAATCAATATTCCTTAACTCTTTTGTAATATCGAGAGCCGTTTTTATGGATTGCAGTCCAATTGTAATAGAACTTATATCAACCATACTTAACCCTCTCATACCGCCCTTTTGGGTACGTATATTTGAGATGTATTGAATATGAAAACATCTGATACGTCAAATAAAGTTAGTTAAGCTGCTGTAAAATGTTGTCTGCATGGTTGTAGTCAATCGTAATGGGTTTGAGTTGACCACTCTTTTCTAAAACAAGACTGGGAAAGCTATACACACCCATGCTTTGGGCTTGCTGTATATCCTGTTGCAGCTGTTGTTGGGTATGCTCGGCATGTAGGTCTTGTTGAAATTGCGCTGTATCTAAGCCTATGGATTTAGCATAGTGCATGAGTGTGTCATCATCGGATGGATTTTTAGCATGTAGATAATAAGCCTGCTGTATGGCGAGTATCATGGCATCTTCTTTGTTCTCTTTGTTTGCACCTTGGGCTTGAGCTTTAGCAGCAAGCACAGCGCGGCAAGCAGGGTAGGTGGAGCGGCGTGGCGTGTTGTTTGTCCAGAAATCAAAGTTGAACTGTGTATTGGGTACTTTTTTGGTGATGGTATGCCAATGTTTTTGAATCATGGCTTGTGTGGTTTCATCCATAGGCTCATCGCTATCAGGGGCAAGTCCGCCAACGAGATATTGCACTTCAATATGTGGTGGAAGTTTTACTAAAACCTTGGTCAGCGTGGGGCGAAATGCCCAACACCACGAACACATGGGGTCGTGCACATAATAAAGTGTTTTCAAGCTATCAATGACCGTCATACCCACGAAGGTGGGTACCCATTAAGTTACCAGTGTTGGTGGATTCCCGTCTGCACGGGAATGACGCAGTAGTACAAATCATTACAGGGTCATCTTCACATCGGGATGCGCATTGATTTCACGATACAAATCATCAAGTTGCGCTTTGCTATCTGCGGTGAATGTGATGGTTAAAGCAAGGTATTTTCCAGTTTTGCTGGGTTTGGACGACACCGCACCTTCACCAAGGCTGGGGATATGCTTGCGCACTATCATCACGATGTCGTTTTCAAAGGTATCGTTGTTGGTACCCATGACTTTTAGAGGGAAGTGGCAGGGGAACTCCATACCTAATTCTTCATTGGTAATGATTTCTTCACTCATATTGATACCTTTAAATTTTCCGTTTGGCTAAACTGCGTTTAATATCGTTGATTGCTTTGGTAGGGTTCAACTCTTTGGGGCATGCTTCCATGCAGTTCATGATTTGATGGCAGCGATACAGCTTGAATGAATCTTCTAACATATCCAAACG
>JALSZC010000006.1:0-3662 GCA_027059605.1 Ghiorsea sp.
AAGGTTAATTCCCCCAAACACAAGTACTGTAGGAGCAGTAATACCAGCAATAAAACGAATCACCTGACACTGGAAAGTCGCAGATTGAGCCTTACCAGCAGTGTAACCTGTAAAGATACGTTTCATTCGTCAGCACATCCCTTGCATCTTTTTTCTAACTTAAAAGTAGTATAATTAAACATAACACGCAAGCAAAGTGCCAAAAACATTTACTGCTCTAGACCTAATATAACCATAGTATTTATATTGACTTAATCACATTACCTTGTTATATTGAGTCTATGATTCATTATATTGATGATGAAGCAATGATTCGTGACTTATTTAAAAATTTCATTGCTCTTACCAACTATAAATCCAAAGGATTTTCCTCTGGTGAAGATTACTTGGAATACTTAGATTCTCCCAGCTTCGTTCAACCTATGGCTATTATTAGTGATGTTACAATGACTGGTATGAATGGTTATGACTTAACGCTTGAGATTCGTAAAAGATACCCCTCACAAAAAATCATTATATGTACTGGGAACCCCGACGAACAGCATTATGCTTCAGCTGTTAGACAACTTTGCTACACGCTTGATAAACCATTCAACCCTAAACGGTTAATATCCATACTAGATTCATTATCATCTTGTGACAGATCCCATAAAATTGGGACTAAAAATAAATATTTCAAACAATGTGAATTTGGTATTAACCATGCGTGTCCTATGTACAAGCAAGTCTAATTTTTTGGGCAGTGCTCACTTTAATATCCTTCCCTTCCTTGACATTATATCATATATATCCTATTCAATTACTGTGAAGCAACACGAATAGCAAATATATGACGAATTACTTTCTCACAAAGGGGAATTTGCTAAGGTAATAATACCGAATACCATGATTTCAATGTATTCAAAGTTCAGGGATAGAGGATTTAGTTATGGCTTCAGTATTAATCGTTGAAGATGATCAGCATATAAGAGAACGATTAACATGTGCCGTTGCGAAACATCCAGAGCTTAATGTTTGTGCGGAATCAGGGTTTCATGATGAAGGAATGAAGCTACTTGTTACGCATAAACCTAATGTGTTGTTGGTTGATCTTGGTCTGCCTGATGGAGATGGTATTGAATTGATTAATCAGGCAACTCAATTTGGAAGTATCGAATCAATTGTTGTCACTGTGTTTGGCGATGAGACTCATGTAATGCGAGCCATTGAAGCTGGAGCAACAGGCTACCTGCTGAAAAATACAGGTGTAGATGATATTGGTGAATCAATCATGGAGGTATTGAATGGAGGTGCTCCAATTAGTCCTGCCATTAGTCGCCATTTGTTGCAGCATTTCAGGAATGATAAAAAAATAACTGCCGTACAGCAGGGGTCTCTACCCAATCTCACCAAACGAGAACTGGATGTACTCATTTATATTTCCAAAGGTTTGAACTACCAAGAGATTGCAGACTCCCTAAACATTTCTTACCACACGGTTTCCACTCATATTAAGCGTATTTACCGCAAGCTGCATGTATCTTCACGTTCCGAGGCAGTTTATGAGGCAGAACAACTGGGCTTAATCCATATTCGTGAATAAACAGGTGAATGCAGCACATTTGATTCAGAAGATTATCTTTGCACTGTTGTGCATTTCCTTTGCAGGGTGTTCTTCTTCAACCCCCACCAGTCAATCATCCTTGTTATTTAAAAATGCTGATTTCTTATTAAAGAATCAGGCAAAACCACCTGAGGGTGACAGCCTTCCATGGCAAAAGGTGAAACTTCCCGATTTATGGGATTTCACACACCCCAGTGCTGGAGGCTTTGGCTGGTACCGTCTAAAAATTAAGCTTAATATCCCCCCCAATCGCTTATGGGGTATTTATCTGCCTCGCATTAATCGGAATGCTGCTGTATTTCTCAATGATATATTAATTGGTTCTGATGTTCCTATTGAGGACAAACAATCCAACTCATGGAATCATCCGCTGTATTTTACGATTCCTAATGGGCTATTAACACCAGGTGAGAATCTGCTCTATATTCGCTTAAAATCGGCTGTACATAGCCGTGGTCGGCTGCTTCCTTTTTATATGGGGGCAGATGAACTTCTCAGACCGGTATATGAACGCAATTACTTTTTTCGGGTTACATTGAGTCAGTTGATATGTGCTTTTACATTGACCATGGGGCTTTGCGTTGGACTTATTTGGATCATTCGTCGAGAGGATCTATATGGCTGGTTTGCGTTGGGTTCGATATTTTGGGCGTTGTATACGACATGGTTTTTTGTTCGCTCCATGCCATTACCATTATCTCACTGGATAGCACTGACCAATAGCAGTGGCATTTGGATGATTGGATGTATGTGGATATTTGTTGGTACTTATATTGGTTTAAAGCTACGGGTTATTAAATATATTATTCTGACGTATTGCGCAGTAACCACTATAGTATTGTGGAATCTTCCACAGCACATGCTACTGGATGCTCTTGTTTTTGGCTATTTGCCACTATTTGCTCTATGGAGCTGGATGGTACTATTATTTTTCAAACATTGGAAAACAAAACCAGCAAGTTTCGACAAAGGAATTGTTTTTCTTTCAATCATTCCAATTGTCACACTAGGTTCTTTTGATTGGATAAATCTTGCCTTTCATTTGCAATATCCTTATCTACTACATTATTCAGCACCATTTATTTTTCTTTTGATTGGTTGGGTTTTGATTCGACGCTTTACCACAGCAATTCATGAAGTTGAAGTCTTGAATTTGGAATTAGAAACAAGGGTTAGCAAACGAGAAGCTGAACTCAAGGAAGCTTTTGAAACCATCCACGCGCTGGAAAAACAGAAAATTCTAAGAACTGAGCGAGAGCGTATTATGCGGGATATTCATGATGGGGTAGGCGGACAACTTGTGTCGGCTCTGGCCATAATGGAACACCATGGAACTGATAAAAGTTTGGCAGATACACTGACCTTTGCATTAGATGACTTGCGTCTTATTATTGATTCATTGTCTCCAGAAGAGGATGGCTTGCCTGAATTGCTCACCATGTTTAAATATCGTTATGAGCCTAAACTGAAAGCCCAAAATATTTTATTGTACTGGAAGCAAGAAGAATTACCGATTCTAGATGAGTTCTCTCCCCAGCAAAGCTTACAGTTGTTGCGTGTCATTCAAGAAGCCTTTACCAATATTATTAAACATGCTAAAGCCGATAAGGTTGATGTAGTCATTGGGTATTCGGGTGAAAAAAACAGAGCCGCAATTTGTATCTGTGATAATGGTGTTGGATTTTCTTCACCTCAGCAAAAACAGGGACGTGGCTTGAGTAATATGCGCCGTCGAACTACTAATATCGGTCTAAATATTGAGTTTTTCAATCAGCCTCAAGGTGGTTCTTGTGTTAGAATATGGCTAAACACAGAAATGCACACAACTAGAATATAAATCAGACACTGACACCGTGTACCCAATTCTGGGTATATGAAACTGTTTCACTTTCCACGATATTACTTACTACACCATCTACCTTTTAGGTGTGTAATAGTATTCGGGAGAAAAAACGATGACAAAAATAATGAAATATCTAATTGTAGGTGTATGCGCATTCACCTTGACAGCTTGTGGTGGAGACGGTGGTGGTACACCCACAACTACGCCCACAACTAC
>JALSZC010000006.1:3762-6168 GCA_027059605.1 Ghiorsea sp.
ACTACACCCACGACTACACCCACGACTACACCCACGACTGTGCCCCCAACTGTGGGTAAATTTGCGTATGTAGCAAATGGTACAAGCAATACAATCTCCATGTACACAGTGGACAGTAGCACTGGTCAACTCAGGCATCATGGTTATGTTGCAGCAGGAACAAACCCACAATCTATCACTGTAAGTCCATCCAATACATTTGCCTATGTGACGAACTTAAATTCAAATAATGTTTCAGTCTATTCAATTAATCAGACTAATGGGGTGTTGAGCTTGGTTGGAATAACTGCAACAGGGAGTTCTCCACAGTCTGTTACGATTGACCCATCAGGCAAATTTGCCTATGTTGCAAATGCAGGTTCAAACAACATATCTACCTATGCAATCAATCAGACCACTGGGATATTGACCTTGGTAGGAACGGTCACAGCAGGGAGCTCTCCACAATCTATTACGATTGAGCCATCAGGCAAATTTGCCTATGTAACAAATGCAGGTTCAAACGATGTTTCAGCCTATACGATTAATCAAAGCACGGGAGGATTAACCTTAGTTGGAACGGTCACAGCATTAGGATACCCAACATCTAACACGGTAGATCCGTCGGGCAAGTTTGTCTATGTGTGTAATAATGGCGGAGGTGGTGTTTCTGCCTATACAATTAACTCCACCACAGGAGCATTAACCTCAATAAACACTGTGGGAGTGGGAACATTTCCAACATCTGTCACTGTTGATTCATCGGGTAAATTTGCCTATGTAACGAATATTAGCCCAAGTAATGTTTTAACCTATGCGATCAATCAAACCACTGGAGGGTTAACCCTAGTTGGAACGGTCGCAGCAGGGAGTTTTCCACAATCTATTACAATTGACTCATCAGGCAAATTTGCCTATGTAGCAAATAATGGTTCAAACGATATTTCAGTCTATACAATTAACCCTACCACAGGATTACTTACAAAGGCTTTCACCATCAGCACACAAAAATCTCCTTTTAATATCGTCATGGTAGGTGGCACTTCACCGATAAAATATGTGCCGAAGTTTGCCTATGTGGCGAATAGGACTTCAAGTGATATATCAGCCTATACAGTTAACCCGACCACGGGAGTATTAACGACAACTACAGGATCACCGTTTGCAGCAGGAACAAACCCAGAATCCATCGCTATTGATCCATCGGGTCGATTTGCCTATGTAGCAAATAATGGTTCAAATGACATTTCAGCCTATTCAATCAATCAGGTCACAGGTGTTTTAACATCTTTAGGTGCGACTGTTGCAGCGGGAACATTCCCCCGATCTGTCACAGTGGATCCATCGGGTCGATTTGCCTATGTAGCAAATAAGAATTCAAACGATGTTTCAGCCTATACAATTAATCAAGTAACTGGTGCCTTAACATCTATAGGTACAGCTATTGCAGCGGGTTTAGGTCCAGAGTCTGTTACTGTTGACCCATCGGGTCGATTTGCCTATGTAGCAAATTTCAGTGGTGCGAGCGTTTCAGCCTATACTGTTAATCCGACCACGGGGGCGTTAACTTCAGTAGGTACAACTACTATAGCAGGAGCCAGTCCATCCTCTGTGACTGTTGATCCATCAGGTCGGTTTGCCTATGTGACGGATTGGTCGTTACATAAAGTATACGCCTATACGATTAACCCGACCACAGGGGCATTAACATCCGTAGGTACGGCTGTTACTACAGGTACATCAATAATGTCTACTCCAATTTCTGTTACTGTGGATCCATCAGGTCAATTTGCTTATGTAGCAAATAATGGCTCAATGGATGTTTCATCCTATACGATTAACCAGACCACAGGAGCGTTAACCTCGGTAGGTTTGACTACGATAACGGGCGCTAGTCCATGGTCTGTCACTGTGGATCCATCGGGTCGGTTTGCCTATGTGGCAAATGGTGGTTTGGACAGTATATCCACCTTTACAATTAACCCCTCCACAGGAGCATTAACATCCGTAGGCGCGGCTGTTCCGGCGGGAATAGGTACAGCAGGTATTGCAGTATCAAGCAGTATTCAATAACTGTTTGTTGATACGCATTTAAACGGCTACCAGCAGGTGGCCGTTTTTTCGACATAACGGTTTCAGGATAAAATACTGAGTGACCTAGTCACTACACTTTGTATTTCAATTGATGGAGGCGGTGGGATTGATTTGGGGCATCCTGCCCCTCACCCTAAAGGGCAATCTACAGATTGTCTCAATCGGCTGTCCTGCCGATTGATCGAACCCAGTATTGGGTTCTCTCCCTAACGCACAACCACAAACAAAAAAAGCCACCCTTACGGGTGACTTTGTTTATTTGGTGGAGGCGGTGGGATTCGAACCCACGTCCAAAAACCATCAGCCATAGGCTCTACATGTTTAGTCCGTTAT
>JALSZC010000007.1 GCA_027059605.1 Ghiorsea sp.
ATCCGCCCTGTAGGTTACATCAGTCACCTTGAGTCCAAATAAGCGATACCACACATTGCCAAAGCACTGTTTTCAATCTAACCTTTACTCATCCTAGGGGGAATATAATTATGATTATAACCAATATTGAAACTGTATCGGGCAAACGTATTGTTAAACACCTTGGTTTGGTATCAGGAAGCACAGTACGCGCCAAACATGTAGGTCGTGATATTATGGCAAGCCTCAAAAATATTTTTGGTGGTGAACTCAAAGGTTATACCGAACTACTGCAGGAATCACGTCAAGAAGCAATTGAGCGTATGCAGCAACAAGCCGAATCTATTGGTGCAAACGCCATTCTAAATGTTCGATTAACCACGTCTTCTGTTGCCCAAGGTGCCGCAGAACTATTTGCTTATGGCACAGCCGTAGTGTTGGAAGATGACCATGTATGATATTCTAATTTTCCTCGCACTAATGGCACTGGGTTATGGTTTTGGTCGTTATGCAGAAGCCAAACACTATAAGTCCATCATTCAACGTGAACAAGAGCTACAAAATCTTCCTGCAGTTTCTAGCAAAGTTTTACCCAAAGTCACCCATGTCGATAATATTTTAGTTTCTGGCAACGTAGTGATTTCTGTGGATTACTTTAAACGTTTTCTTGCCATGCTGCGTAATTTTTTTGGTGGTCGTGTCACAGCTTATGAAACCTTACTCGACCGCGCTCGACGCGAAGCTATTTTACGCATGAAAGAGCAAGCCAAAGCCATGGGAGCCAATATTATTTTTAATGTTAAAATGGAAACATCATCCATTTATAAAGGTGAAAAGGATAGTGTGGGTTCTGTTGAAATTCTTGCTTATGGCACAGCTTTAATCCCTAAACAATAACCCCCTAAGCCTCTTGAAATATAACAACCCTTTACCCCCAGAAGGTATCAACACCTCACAAACAAGCCCGCTTAAAGAATTATTACTCTTAAGCACAGGGTTTATAGGTTTGATTGTTGCGGCTGTGTTGGTGCTAGGTTTATTCGCCGATAAATTTGCTCAATATATCCCTTTTGAAACAGAAGTAGAGCTATCCTCATCCTTTGAATGGGATGAGCAAAAGAATGATGTTCAATTATACTTACAAACTTTAGCAAACCAGCTTGCTATGGCTCAGGATTTTCCGAAAGATATGAGTATCACTGTACATTATATTGATGACAAAACGGTCAACGCCATGGCAACACTGGGTGGTCATATCATCATGTTTCGTGGACTCTTGGAAAAACTCAACAGTGAAAATGCAATTGCTATGGTCTTAGCCCATGAAATTGCTCACATCCACTTCCGGCACCCCATTCAAAGCTTGGGTAGGGACACTATCATTTCACTTGCTTTAAGTGCGGTAGGCATGACCGCTGGTGATACAGGAAGTATACTTAACAGCACTGGTTTACTTGCCGCATTAAGCTTTAGTCGTGAACAAGAGCAAGCCTCTGATTATGCCGCTCTTCAATCTTTAAAAAATTATTA
>JALSZC010000008.1 GCA_027059605.1 Ghiorsea sp.
ACCAACATCAATTTCCAATCATTATTTAACCTTTCTTGCAGCCAATCCAGCATGGCTTGCACAGGTTTAGGCGATAACTGCCAGCGGGTAATGCTTGGTGCAGCTTGAATATGTGCTTCTGTTTCAAGGTGTAACGCTTCTGTATTGGTTTCAAGCGCATAAAGTTCTTGCGGGGAAATGGATGGTTCACCATTCATTTTAACCATTTCATATTGCCCACGCACTTGCTCTGCAAAACTTCGCTGTTTGTCCTCTAAGTTATCCACACTGTACACTTGCGCAGATTTGGGCAGATAATCAGGTAAACGGGCTGTTTCAGGGTAGGTCAGTGGTAATAAAGCTTCAATACCAGGGTGCAGCCGCCCTTTTTGTACAGCAGAAAGCATGGGGTGGGTTCGATGCTGCGGAAAACGTGCGCGAAATGCTGCGGTAAAGGTTTCTACGCCTTGTCCATCCAAAATCACTTCACGTACAGGTACAGAAGTAAAACCTGTCAAATGCTCAGCAGACCGCTGGGTTTCAGGGTCGAAATAACGGATGGATTCGATTTCATCATCAAACAAATCAAGACGCAGTGGTTTTTCTTCAGTTGCTGGCCAAATGTCCAGCAAACCACCACGCATAGCAAACTCACCTTGCACCAGTACTCGTTCAGCAGCTTGCATGCCCGCTTCAGCTAACTGGTGGGTCAGCTTTGTGATGTCTAAGGTTTGCCCAACTTCAAGCTGCCAGACGTGAGCAGCGACCACTGGTTTGGGTGCAATGCGATGCAACCATGCGGGTAATGATGTAATCAGAATACCTTGGGGTTTGGGCGTGTGTAGTAGTCTCCCCAGTGTGGCAAAACGTTCACCAACAATACCATGATGCGGGCTTACTCTATCATAGGGTAAGACTTCCCAAGCAGGGAAACGCCACAGTAATTCAGGTTTATCTTGTAGGAAAAAGGATAATTCCTCGGCTAAAATCCGATAAGAGCGCACATCAGGGCAAATCCAAACATGCAAGCGGCTACTCTTTTTCGCGCGTTTGGCTAAATCATAGGCAAGACCGACTTGAGAAAGATTGGCAGATGGTTGTTCAGGTGTAGTGGTGTTTTCTGGTGACATATTTAGGCTTTAATCGTTGTTAGCATCTCGAAGGGCTAGTTGTGCTTCGGCAACCAAACTTTCTAATTCCACCAATACATCAGCACTACTATTCATGATAAGGTTTTCAATACCTTGGGGAACAAGCCCTGGTTCATCCACTTCACCACGCCAATAAATAATCAAACCATTTAAAAATGCTTCAAGTTGTTCATCGCTCATTTTTTCATAATTCTTATTTTTAGCACCCGCAGATAGGGCTTTGATGGCACTGCTGCTAAGCTCTAAACCACCCAAAGCAAAGATGTCTTTAATTTCAAACTGCTTCAAACCATTGGCAATACAAACTTTCTTATATACAACATTATTTTTCATGGCGGCATGATAACAGAGGGAGCAGGGCTCGTCCTCTATTGAAC
>JALSZC010000009.1 GCA_027059605.1 Ghiorsea sp.
TGGACAGTAGCCACCTTTCTACACTGGCTAGATTGAATTGTAATCTGCTTATCAACACGCACAATACTATCGCATTTTAAACTTCCCTCTGCTATATCCGAAGGCTTTACAGATATTGCACAGGTATCAAGATAATATGAATCCACTTCTGTAGTCATATAGGCAACATTCACATCACCTCGGTCATGAAAGGCATTCATCGCGACAACAACACCAGGGCGAACTTTACTACCCGCCTGATTTGTATAAGGAAAATCTAAAAATACAATATCACCCAGCTTTAACATCAAAAACCTCTTCCCAGTCCACTTCATTATCTTCATCTGTATCAAAGTAGGATGCTAAGCCGATAGCTTCAAATTCTTGTTCAGAATTCTTTTCTGTGGCAACAAAAGTTTTAGCAATCTCACTATTTTTTTCTTTTTTATCCAAAACAACAATAAATAACTCAGCCTCTTCCACTCCGTCCAGAGGCTCCAACAATTCGATATTACCATGTTTATATATAGCTTTCACTGCTTGCATCACATATTCTCCTTGCGACATTTCCTGTCACTCATATAATCCTGAATCTCATTAAGGCACACTGCCTGCATATTTTCTTGATTTAACCATGCCTGGTGCCATTGAACAATTCGTTCCAATGTATCTTCCAAATGCCAAGTCGGTTGCCATTTCAGTCTTGATTTAGCTTTTGAAATATCCAGCTTCAAATAACCTGCTTCATGTGGATGATTACCCTCATCTAACTTCCAATCAGCACCTGCTCCCCACTTAGTAACCATATGGTTCAAAATCCAACCCACAGGTTTGGCATCATCATCATGGGGGCCAAAATTCCAACCTTCTGCATAAGCTTGAGGATTGTCATATAACTTTTGTGCCAATACCAAATAACCTGATAAAGGCTCTAATACATGCTGCCACGGTCTGGTTGATTTCGGATTACGAATAACAACAGGATTTCCTTGCTCAAAGGCATGCAAAATATCTGGAATCAACCTATCTTCCGACCAATCACCACCACCAATCACATTACCCGCACGCGCCGAAGCCAAACCAACACCTTTCTCCTGCATAAAAGAACGGCGGTATGCCGAGGTAACAAGCTCCACACAACCTTTAGAGCTACTGTAAGGGTCAAATCCACCCATGGGTTCATCTTCCCTGTAACCCCATACCCATTCCTTATTTTCATAACATTTATCGGTGGTGACGCTCACTACTGCCTTGAGGTTTGGACATGCCCTAGCTGATTCCAGCACTTTCACCGTACCCATAACATTTGTATCATAGGTCTCAACAGGTTCTTTATATGACAAACGCACCAAAGGCTGAGCTGCCATATGGATCAAAATATCAGGGTTAAATGAAATCATACTGTTTTTTAACTGATTCAAATCACGGATATCTCCAATTTCCGAATCAATAACATCTGCAACCGAAGCAATATCAAATAAACTGGGATTTGTTTCAGGCGCTAAAGCATAACCCTTCACTTCTGCACCAAGCTCATTCAACCAAAGCGATAACCAGCTTCCTTTAAAGCCCGTATGCCCTGTAACAAAAACACGTTTATTTTCCCAAAACTTTGTATCCACAGCTTCTACCACATTTTCCAAGGTGCTTTTTTCTCTTTCCACAATTTTTCCAGCGTCATTTTATCATGTAAGGTATCCATGGGCTGCCAATACCCATGGTGCTCATACGCCATCAATTCACCATCATCAGCAAGGCTCATCAAAGGATCCTGTTCCCAAATGCAAGCATCATTAGGAATGCGCTTTAATACCTCTGGTGATAACACAAAAAAACCACCATTAATCATCGCACCATCACCTTTGGGTTTTTCCTTAAAGCTATTCACACAACCTTGTCGAATATCTAGCGCACCAAAACGACCTGGCGGATAGGTTGCCGTCAACGTTGCTTGTTTACCATGCTGCCTGTGGAAGCGAATGACGGCTGAAATATCAATATCACCCACACCGTCACCATAGGTAAAACAAAAGGCTTCATCATCCTTAACATAATCCCCAACCCGCCCTAAACGGCCACCTGTCATAGATTCGTCGCCTGTGTCCACCAAGGTCACAGTCCATGGCTCAGCACGTTCTTTATGCACTTTCATCTGATTATCTTGCATAGAAAAGGTTACATCCGATTGATGGAGGAAATAGTTTGCAAAATACTCTTTAATTACATAACCTTTATAACCACAACAAATAATAAAATCATTCACACCGTGTGCAGAATACATTTTCATCACATGCCACAGAATAGGTTTACCACCAATCTCGACCATGGGTTTTGGGCGCAAGCTTGTTTCCTCGCTCAAACGTGTACCCAAACCACCTGCTAAAATCACTGCTTTCATTATCTCTCCCCTAACTGCTCACAAAAGCGTCTGCATAAAAACACTTCTTATTCAAACCTTTTTGCATAAGTTTTTCACTAGCCGATTGAATCATTTGCAAGGAACCACAGGCATATACCTGTGTTAACTCTAATGATGTATTTTCTGCTATAAACACATCTTGCACATAACCAGTTTGCCCAACCCATTGCGCTTGTGGTCGCGACAATACAGGTACAAAGTTTAACTTCAACTTAGAGTAGCTTGGTTGCCAAAAAAAATCATCCATGTATCGGTTACCCCACAACAGTGAGAACGAAATGTTTTCATATACCTCAGCCTGGCTTTCGAGTTTATCCAATATTGCTTTCACTGGTGCTATACCAGTACCGGTTGCTAAAAAAACAACCTTCTTCTTTGGCACCCTAAAGAAAAAACTACCCTTAGGGCCCTCAATACGTACCAAGTCATTTTGCTTAGCATCATGAAACCAATACTGACTGAGCACCCCTCCTTCAAGTTTCTTAATATACAGTGTTAGAAACTGCTCATTCGCAGTACTTGCAATAGAGTAACTGCGCCGAACACCACAAGCCAACACATCAATAAACTGACCTTCTAAAAACTTAAGGTTTGCGCTCGGTGGTAACCTAAGCTGAACAGCCACAATATGCTCAGATACTTGTTCTATCGTATGAATTCGTGCTGGTAAGGTTTTTACTTCAATGCCTTCCAACGCACTTAGCTCTTCAGCATCAATGATAATATCGGTCTTAGGGGCACAGCAACAGCTTAAGATATTTTGTTGTTTTCTATCTTTTTCAGTTAAAGAAAGTTGAGACTGTATTTCAACAATCTCTCCTTCAATAAGCGTAGTTTTACACACACCACACTGACCATTCTTACAACTGTATTCCAATACATGCCCTGAAGACAAGGCACTATCTAAAATAGATTTGTCATCATGACCTTCAAATGAAATCCCTTCTGTTGTTTGAATTTTCACTTTCTAAAGTTACCTTGGTGCTCTAAGAACCACTGGTATGTCGTTTGTAGTCCATCTTTTAATGTGGTTTTCGCTTTCCAGCCTAACTTTTCCAAACGCGAAACATCCATCAATTTCCTTGGTGTTCCATCAGGTTTACTTGTATCCCAAAGTAAATCGCCCTTAAAACCCACCACTTCTTTCATGGTTTCCGCCATTTCTTTGATGGTGCAATCCACGCCTGTACCAACATTGATATGCGACAGCATGGGTTGGGTATGCGCCTGATAGGTTTCATCAGTCAAATTCATCACATGAATAGAAGCTTCTGCCATATCATCCACATACAAAAACTCACGTTTGGGTGTGCCGCTGCCCCAGACCTTAACCGTGATTTGTGATTTGTGATTTGTGATTTGTAGCTGGCCCTTTTCATCGCGGGCAAGACCCAGGTCTTGTAACTCTAAATCAGAAATAGAATCATTGTACTGCTCTTGAATAGCAGCAATGTCTCCACGCTCTGCCAATTTTGCTAGGTGAAATCTTCGCATCAAAGCAGGAATCACATGCGAATTTTCAGGATGGAAATTATCATTTTCACCATACAAATTGGTGGGCATCACACTGCGATAATCACGACCATATTGACGGTTATAACTTTCACAAAGCTTAATGCCTGCAATCTTAGCTATGGCATACGGCTCATTGGTAGCTTCCAGTGTATCCGTTAACAAAGCCTCTTCTTTCATGGGTTGCTCTACCAACTTTGGATAAATACAAGATGAGCCCAAAAACAACAGTTTTTGCACATCATTTGTATGCGCCGCATGAATAACATTGGCTTCAATCATCAGGTTTTGATAAATAAACTCTGCTGGATAAGTATTATTGGCATGAATACCGCCCACCTTGGCTGCTGCCAAATACACTTGATCAATTTGTTCTTTGGCAAAAAAGTCTTGAACTGCAGTTTGATTCGTTAAGTCTAACTCGGCATGGGTTCGCGTGATGATTTGAATATCTTCACGATTCTTTAGCTGACGAATAATTGCCGAGCCAACCATGCCTCTGTGACCTGCGATATAAACCTTCAGCCTAGCCGCCTTCTGGTGGTCAGTGACTTGTGGTTGGTGATTAGTGGTCATGCCTTCTTTTCTCCACAGAGCGTATCAATCCATACAACATTCTTGAAACCTCTCCTATTATATTCCCTAAGCTATTAAACTTTTCTTTATTTATAAAACCAACTTTTTGCGCAATCTCAACTTGTGTGTCTAACTCACTTGCAGAACCTAACGCCATATGAAGAAAATGAATGAAAACCTTATCTATTCTTCTTGCCGCGCCCTCGGCTATATTGCTCGCAATTGAAACTACAGCTCTACGCATTTGATTACTCATTGCATACAACTCTTCCCATGGGAATAAACGCGTAACCTCATAGATAGAAACAGACAAAGCCACTGACTTTTTCCATACATCCAAGTCTTTATGCGACTTCACTCCCTCGTGTCTAGTCACAAGTCACTGCCCACTTTTACTCAATTGAAACTGGCACATCATGCCCATGCTCTTTCAATAAGGCATGACGCTGTGCTACTTTCAAATCTTCCGCCACCATCTCTTCACACATTTCTTGCACTGTAATTTCCGGTGTCCAGCCCAGTTCTTTTTTGGCTTTGCTGGGATCACCAAGCAAGGTTTCTACTTCAGCAGGACGGAAGTAACGTGGGTCAATTTGTACAATCACATCCCCCACATTTAAAGCGGGTGCTTTATCGCCTTCGATAGCTACAACAATTCCTTTTTCTTCTAACCCCTCACCTTCAAATCTAATCGTAATACCAAGCTCCGCTGCCGACCATGAAATAAACTGTCGCACAGAGTATTGCACACCTGTGGCAATCACAAAATCATCGGGTTTGTCTTGCTGCAACATCATCCACTGCATACGCACATAGTCTTTGGCATGCCCCCAGTCACGTAAGGCATCAATATTACCCATAAATAAACATTTCTCTAAACCTTGGGCGATATTTGCCAAGCCACGGGTGATTTTACGCGTGACAAACGTTTCACCACGGCGTGGTGATTCATGGTTAAACAAAATACCATTACAAGCATACATACCATAAGATTCACGGTAATTAACAACAATCCAATAGGCATACATCTTCGCTACAGCATAAGGCGAGCGCGGGTAAAATGGTGTGGTTTCTTTTTGTGGGATTTCTTGCACTTCACCAAACAACTCTGATGTGGAAGCTTGATAAAACTTCACTTTCTTTTCCATACCCAACAAGCGAATAGCCTCTAGCAAGCGAAGCGTACCCATCGCATCAACATCTGCTGTATATTCAGGCGATTCAAAACTTACCGCCACATGTGATTGCGCTCCAAGGTTATATACCTCATCAGGTTGCACCTCTTGAATGATACGGGTGAGGTTGGATGAATCGGTTAAATCGCCGTAGTGCAAAGTAAAGTGTGCATTATCCACATGCGGATCTTGATAAATATGATCTACTCGCTGGGTATTAAACGATGATGCACGGCGTTTAATACCATGCACTTCATAGCCTTTTTCTAATAAAAACTCTGCCAAATAAGAGCCATCTTGCCCTGTAACACCTGTAATTAATGCAACCTTGCTCACTTCATTCTCCCATAAACATCATCAAAACGCTGTATATCATCTTCTTCGAGATAATCCCCAACTTGCACTTCAATCATTTGCAAAGGTATCTTCCCTTTATTTTCCAAGCGGTGTTTTACGCCAATTGGAATA
>JALSZC010000010.1 GCA_027059605.1 Ghiorsea sp.
GGTTATGATTGGCAAGGCATACCCTTCAAAAACTTAAGCTTGCATAATGCTGAAAAACATTTGATTACATTGGGGGTTAAAACACCTGAGAATATTACCCAACTAAGCAGTTACACCTTAGAATATGGCTATGGTAATCAAGAGCTTTCACTGGTGTTTTGGTTTGTTTTTATTTTTGGACTTATTTTTATCCTGATGCGCAAGAAAAAGCGGAGCATTGCTTTATTGCTTGCAGGTTCATTTATTGCTTTTATGACCACATGGTTAATGAAACCAAAAATTGACCCCGATCAAGCCTTTATTGAATCAGCACATGCGCAAAACTTGTTTGTTATTTGGACACATCCCGGCACCAAGTCTGGTGTACGTCAAGGACCTATGGGGGTTCTTTTGAACACTCCACCTTACAATCGTGATGTGTTTCAAGCTACCACTGCCGATGCCTTTGCTGCCACTTATGGTGATAATGATAACAATACCATTGCAGGTGGTTTATGGGATCAATATATGATGGATTATTTGGCAGGTTATATTGGTAAACCCATTTGGGCAGTGGCTGCAGGCGATTATCACAAAGAAGGACAATCAGGTGAGTTTTTGGGTAATTTTCCTATGGATGTATGGGCAAAAAGCAGCAAAGAAGATGATATTTTAGCCGCCCTAAAACAAGGGCGTATGGCAGCGTGGCAAATGGGCAAACAGCATGATTTGAGTCTTAATACTTTATCACTGCTTTATACTAACCCTGAAACTCAAAAAACAGAAACCATGTTTACAGGTGATACGGCTGTGGTGAGTGCCAATGTGACCTTGGTTACCAGCCTTAAAGAAGTGGATGCGACAAAATCAGCCATACAACTCAAAGCGCAATGGATTGTAGATGGTCAAATCGTGGGGCATATCTTGCTTAGCAGTGATATGAAAACTGCGCAAAGCTACCCGCTGCACTTGTCTGCAGGGCGACATGTGATACGTTTACAAATACCAGCACAACAAGGTATTCGTATGGAAGCCAATCCGTTTCTGGTTCAAGTACGTGAATAACAAGGGGAATACTTGAAAACCATCACTATTCATCAGCCCAATTATATGCCTTGGTCAGGTTTTTTTCATAAATGGAAACTTGCTGATGCCTTTGTCATTTTGGATACCGTGCAATTTCATAAAAATGAATGGCAAAATCGCAATCGTATTAAAACCAAACAAGGTGAACAGTGGATTACTGTACCTGTGACTTACCGTTTTCCGCAACTGATTCATGAAGTTGGCATTGCGCCCAATAACTGGGCAAAAAAACAAATTGCGAGCATTGAACAAGCTTATGCCAAGTCCCCCTTTTTGGATGAATACTGGCAGCCCATTAAAAGCATTTTGCAGCAAAAACATGATAAACTTGTTGATTTGAATGTGGCTTTGATTTGTGCGCTTGGTGAGATGCTGGGCTGCACGTCTCCCTTGCTCCTTGCTTCAGATTTGCCTGTGGATATATCCGACCCAACAGAGCGACTTATAAAAATCACTCAACATTTACAAGGTGATGTATATCTTTCTGGTGCAGAAGGACGCAATTATTTGCAACCATCTGCATTCATTGATGCCAATATCAAGCTACTATTTCAACAATGTTCACCACCTAATTACCCACAAATGCATGGTGATTTTATACCCTATTTGAGCGTGCTTGATGTGTTGCTCAATATCGGCGAAGATGCCAAAGCTTTGATTGCCAATATGGGAGATATGCAGCCATGAAAACAATACTTGCCCTTGCCCCACACCCTGATGATTTAGAAATCGGTTGCGGTGGAACCCTTGCTGAACATGCCAACCGTGGTGATGAAGTGCATATTTATGTTGCCACATCAGGGCAGGTTGGTGGTGATGCTGCTGTTCGCCGCGCTGAACAGGAAGCTGCTGCCAAGATTTTAGGTGTTCAACAAGTGCATTGGGGTGATTTTGAAGACACCCATTTGCCTGCTTCCAGTCAAGATTTGATGGCATCGCTAGAAAAAATCGTGCAACAAATCAAACCTGACACAGTATATGTAAACCACCTTGATGATACCCATCAAGATCACAGAGAAATGGCATTGGTTGCTCGCTCTGTGACCCGTTATATCCCCAATGTGTTGTGCTATGAAACACCTTCAACTATTGGTTTTGAACCTACCGTATTTATGGATACGCATGGTACATTAAGCCTCAAGCTTAAAGCTTTGGAAGCACACAAATCACAAGTGGAACGCACCCGTATCAGCCTCAATATTATTGAAATTGCTTTGGCAACATCCCATTTTCGTGGTGTACAGGGTAAAATGTCTTGTGCTGAAGCATTTATGCCGATTCGGATTCGTTTGTAACTATGCAAATCCCTCATTCTCGCCCATATTTTGGGCAAGCTCATATTGATGCTGCTCAGCAGGTGATAACATCTGGTATATTAGCCCAGGGTGAAGCCACGCATGTGCTTGAACAAAATTTACAACACCAATTATCTGGGCAAGAAGTACTGGCTGTTGATTCAGGCACATCGGCATTGATGCTTGCTATTCGTGCACTCAACAAAGGTAAAAAACACCCGCGCGTGGGCATACCTGCTTATGCTTGTGCCTCATTATTGTTTGCTGTGAAAAATGCAGATGGCATACCTGTATTGATGGATTGTAATGCAAATCTCACCCTAGATGCCAAACAAGCTCATCATACAGCCAAAGATTTGGATATTTTGGTGTTGGTTCACCCTTTTGGTATGATTGAACCTTTGGTTACTGAATATTTTGATTGTCCTGTGATTGAAGATATTGCCCAGTCGGCAGGTGCAATATGGCAAGAAAAAGCTGTGGGCACGTTTGCCGATGTTTGTATTGGCTCTTTTTACGCTACCAAACCTTGGGGCGGTGCGTATGGCGGGTTTATCAGCAGTAAAGATGAGTCTCTCATTCAATCTATCAGCAAAATGACCAACCCAGACCAAGCAGATTTACAACAAGATTATGTTGGGCATCATCAATTATCCAACATACACGCAGCTTTAGCCCAAGTACGACTAGACCATGCTGCGGCTGAACAACAGCAACGCCAAATATGGGCAGCGAAATACGATAAAATCTTAGTCAATTACACCAGTGTTACACCTATCACAGGCATACAAGGAAATGCCTTTCGTTATATTATTCGCAGCGAACAAACTGCAGAAGATGTGGTTCAAACATTGCAACAGTTAGGCATAAACGCCATGCGCCCAGTACAACAACCCTTGCACCATGCAAGCAGTGATGCAAACTGCCCGCAAGCTGATGAGGCGTGGCAATATTGTGTGTCCCTACCTTTGCTGCATGATATGAACGAACAAGAATTTTTACTGCTACAACAAGGACTTGCAACATGCTTCAAGTCATAGATCATGCTTATACTCGCTGGTTTGCCTTATGCGCAGGTCTGTTATTAGTTGTGCCTTGGCAAGTCCACGGCTTATTAACGCATAGCCTTTTTCTGTTTTTCGCCAGTTTATTCTTAACCTATGCGTTGATGCCAACTGTGATTTATGCAGCACACCGTTGGGATGCCTTAGACTATCCAGATGCACGACGAGTTCATGCTCAACCCACGCCTCGCATTGGTGGTTTGGCAGTGATTATTGCAGTCAATGCAACCTTATTGCTTAACTTTAACTACTCTATCGAATTTAAAGGTGTGGTTATATCTGCGCTTATTGTAGGCGCATTATCTTTAAGGGATGACATCAAAGAATTGTCCGCCAAAATCAAACTTATGGGTCAGTTTGTAGCTGTGGCTGTATTGATGTATTGCAATGTAGTGATTCACTTTGCGCCCGATACTTGGTGGGGGCATGGCTTAGAGTATATCGTCACAGCAGTATGGATTATTGGTGTCACCAATGCATTCAATTTTTTGGATGGTATCAATGGTTTAGCGGCATCATTAGCTGCTGTCACATGTTTACTCATGGGTATGCTAGCTTGGCATACTGACCAAGCGTATATGTTGTACTTATGTTTGGCTGTAGCTGGTGCTGCCATTGGTTTTTTACCTGACAACGCACGTTACCAGAGCGAACCTCGCTCTTTTTTGGGTGATGTAGGCAGTACTTATCTAGGTTGGGTCATGGCATCGATTGCTGTCATGGGTGACTGGTCTGGAGATAGTGCAATCAAAGCCTATGCCGCACCATTGTTGATTTTTTCAGTCATGATTTTTGATATTATTTATACCACTGTTGCTCGCATTGCCCGTGGCGATGTGCACAATTTTCGTGAATGGATTGAATATGTGGGCAAAGACCATTTGCACCACAGATTGATGGATTTAGGTTGCACACAAGCACAAGCAGTCGTTCTTATCCTAAGTTTTTCCATATTGATGGGGCTTGCCGCATTGGCATTGATTAAAAGCCCCATGATTACCGTGGTCTTATTGCTTGCCCAAGCGGTTATATTTTATCTGGTATTAAGCTTTTTTATGTTACGCGTGAAAAAAGATGACTGAACCAGCACTTATTCAACGTTGGCAACATGTACAATCCAATATGGGTGATGCCCAATTGGTTGCTGTCTCCAAATACACTTCTGATACCAATATAGAAACATTATTGGCAGCAGGTCACTTGGACTTTGGCGAAGCAAAACCGCAAAACTTACGCGATAGAGCACAGAAATATCCGCAAGCCCATTGGCATATGATTGGTCCATTGCAAAAGAATAAAGCTAAATATATTGGGCGTTTTGCTTATATGTGGCACTCTTGTTGTGATATTGAAGCTGCAAAAGAGGTCGCCAAACATGTTAAAGGTCGTAGGCTACCCGTTTTTGTGCAGGTCAATATTTCAGGTGAGCCTCAAAAACAAGGTATTCAACCTGATGCTGTGCTCTTGTTTTTACAAAAGCTCGACCTTATAGAAGAGCTTGAAGTTATTGGTTTGATGGGTATGGCTGCCAAAGGTGGAGATGCAAAACAGGCATTCTCTTTGTTAAGACAATGTAGAGATGCTGCCATAGGGCAGTATCCCCATGTGCAAGGCTTATGCATGGGCATGAGCAATGATTGGCGCATAGCCATAGAAGAAGGAGCGACCATGATTCGGGTTGGCTCAGAAATTTTTGGACAAGATTAGGTGATTATGAAGCAACAAAAGATAACATTTATCGGTGGCGGAAATATGGCGGAAGCCTTGATTGCTGGGCTTGTTAAAGCGGGGCATCATGCTGAAAATATTACAGTAGCGGATACCAGTGAACCACGTTTAACAGAGCTTGCCGAGCACTATGGTGTTCAAACATCAACGCATAATGTTGATGCTATTGAAGGTGCTCAAGTCATTGTGTTGGCTGTTAAGCCGCAAGTGATTGCAAATGTTTTAGCTGAAATTGGTAATCGTATCCCAGAAGGTGCGACAGTTGTTAGTATCGCTGCAGGCGTAGGCATTCAGAAAATAAAAGATTATGCTCGCCGTGATCACTTAGCCTTGATTCGTGTTATGCCCAATACGCCTGCATTATTGGGTGCTGGTATGTCTGTATTGTTTGGTGAAACCGAGCAGAAGCATAAAGATATTGCTGAATATATTCTTGGTGCATCAGGTGAAACTGCATGGGTAGATGATGAGCGTTTATTACATGCCGTCACGGCTGTGTCAGGCAGTGGCCCTGCCTATTTCTTTTTGCTTGCTGAAACATTACAAGCTGCAGGTGAGACATTAGGTTTACCCAAAGGTTTAGCTGCTAAACTTGCCAATCAAACCGCTATGGGTGCAGGTAGAATGCTTGTAGAAAGTGGTAGAGATGCAGCAACATTAAGGGCACAAGTCACAAGCCCTGGTGGTACCACACAAGCCGCACTTGATGCCATGTATGAAAGTGAGTTTCCAACAGCAGTACGCAAAGGGGTGCAAGCAGCAAGTAAGCGGTCTAAGGAGTTAAGTTAATGTTTATATTGGGTTATTTATTGCAGGCGATTTCAGCAGTACTGGGCATTGCCCTTAATATTGCCATGATTGTCATCATTGCTCGCGCCATTTTATCATGGGTATCACCCGACCCATATAATCCTATCGTGCGCATCATCAACCAATTATCTGAACCTATTTTATTCCCAATCCGTC
>JALSZC010000011.1 GCA_027059605.1 Ghiorsea sp.
GCGATGCCATTGCATCAGAGGTGGAGCGATTAAGTGTTGGTATTACCAAGGCAGTCAAGCAATTAAGGCAAGAAATAAACGACTTGGTTGATGTTGATGCATCAGGGGAACTCAAACTTATTTTAGAGACTCATAATATGATGTTGCAAGATCCTGAACTTATGCAGCAAACAGCATGTTTGATTCAAAAGGAATGCATCAATGCCGAGTGGGCTTTAAAAAAGAGCCTATCACAAATTACCCAAGTTTTTGAGCAGATTGAAGATGTTTATTTACGTAGTCGAAAGGCAGATATTGAGCATATTGGCGAACGCATTTTTGAGCAATTAGCGGGCATCCATCAGCAGCAACAATATGAGCAAGCCATCATGGTGGCACAAGACTTTTCACCCATGGATATTGTGGATATGTGGCGAGCGGGCGTATCTGGTTTTGTGTCTATTCAAGGGGGTGAAAACAGCCATGCCATGATTGTTGCCCGAGGTATTGGTTTGCCAGGTATTGCAGGTTTACAAGAAGACTTTTTTAACTGGATTGAGGATGGACAGCCACTTATCTTAAATGCTGAAGAGGGCAGATGGGTGCTTCATCCTAACAAACACGATTTGCAGCAGTTTGAGCAAGAAAAACAAGCACTACAATTCAAACAAACACGCTTGCAAGATTATGTGAACAAACCTTCAGTCAGCCAAGATGGGTACAATATGCCATTGATGGCAAATATTGAATTTATTGAAGAAGTTGACGTGGCACAGCAGCAGGGTGTGGATGGTATTGGTCTGTTCCGCACAGAGTTTTTGTTTATGCAACATGAAATGCTGCCTAGTGAGGCGGTGCAACAAATGTATTACCAGCAAGTTATTCAAAGTATGCAAGGTAAACCAGTGACTTTTCGTCTGCTGGATGTTGCTATTGATAAAATCAAAAGTGTCGCTACTGCGAAATCAGTATTTGAAGGCGAGAACCCTGCTTTAGGCTTGCGAGGCGTACGTATGTTATTGCAACATAAGGCACTACTAAAAGAGCAGCTTAGGGCAATTGTAGCTGCAAGTGGAGATGCACCAGTGTCTATTTTAGTACCCATGGTCACTATGGCATCAGAAATGGTGGATGTAAGGCAAGTATTAAATGAAGTATGCCAAGATATTGGGTTTACGGGCAAGGTCTGTTTGGGCTGTATGATTGAAGTGCCTGCAGCAGCTTTGGTAGCTGATACACTGGCACAGGTTTCAGATTTTTTCTCCATTGGTAGCAATGATTTGGTACAGTATAGTCTCGCTGTTGATCGCACTGATGAACATGTGAGTTATTTGTATGATGCAGGGCATCCTGCTGTGATGCAATTGTTGCAAATGACAGTGGATGCAGCGAAGACGTATAATATCCCAGTCTCAGTATGTGGTGAGCTTGCCGCAAACCCTGCTTGGCTTCATACCTTTTTAACCATGGGCATTACAAGCTTGTCCATGAGTGCGCGTCATGTTTTGCAAATGCGTGAACAATTGTATCATTTACGCGCCTTTTCGTAAGTTCTTTTGTAAACTTGCGACCTATTACATAAAAAAGAGGTTTTCATGTCAGAAATTACATTGTTTGGTGCGTTGATTGCAGGGTTGCTATCATTTTTATCACCTTGTGTTTTGCCTTTAGTGCCCGCATATTTATCCTTTATTAGTGGTGTTTCCGTGGATGCCTTGCGTGGAACTGCCTCAGAGAACCATCAACAGGTTAGACGCACAGCGATGATACAATCCATGTGGTTTGTGCTGGGCTTTAGTTTGGTATTTATTGCTCTGGGTGCTTCGGCATTTTGGTTGGGGCAATGGTTATTGATGCATATGGCGACCTTAGCCAAGGCTGCTGGACTGATTATTATGATTTTTGGTTTGCACTATACAGGTTTGATTCGTATTCCTTTCTTGATGATGGAAGCCCGTTTAAAAACAGATAATGTCAAAGGTACAAGTGGTTTTGGGGCTTTAATTCTTGGCTCTGCCTTTGCTTTTGGCTGGACACCATGTATTGGTCCTATTTTGGGTGCTATTTTGGCGATGGCTGGAGCACAAGGGCAAGTTAGTGAAGGCATGATGTTGTTGGTGATGTATTCGGTTGGTTTGGGTATTCCCTTTTTGCTGGCAGCATTTGCAACCAATGCATTTTTAAACTGGTCACAACGTTTTAAACGTCATTTACATGCTGTAGAAGTCGTATCAGGCATCTTGCTTATCGTGGTGGGTGCTATGATTTTCTTGGGTAGTTTTTCTACTGTGGCAGCGATATTATTAGATTATTTCCCATGGTTGGCTGACATCGAAGCACTTGCCAGTTAGTTGAAAAGTTGCGGTGAGGTTGATTATCTGCCACAATTTTGCTAATTCTTAGTAATTTTATAAGTAGTTACGCAGGGGTCTTCACATGAAACTTGAACTTCGCATCCTTATGTTGGCTTTATTATTGTCGCCTAGTTTGCTGTTTGCCGATGCTTTTTTAATGCCTGGTACAGTAGCGAAAAGTGAACTGGTTAAACCTTTTCCACAGCCATATATTGTCAAAAAAGGTGATACTTTATGGGATATTGCGGAAGAATATTTTGCAGACCCTTTAAAGTGGATAAAAATTTGGGAACAAAATTTGTATGTGTCCAACCCCGATTTAATTTATCCAGGCAATGAAATTTGGCTACGAATGAAGAAAGTAAAGAAGAAAGTGGAACCCAAACCTGAAGTGGTCAAACTAGAGCCACGTATTATTTATAAACCTGCCCAACGCATAGAAAAGGCAATTGATACAAAGATTTTTCTCACCGCTTTGGCAAGGCAAGATTTTATACTTCCTGATGCCATTGAAGGTGTAGGTCACATTCTTGATTCTGAAGATGAGCGTTTAAATTATGGTGCTTTTGATCGTGTATATTTGACATTGGATGTCAAAGCAAACCCTGGTGATATTTTCGATATTTATCGAACAGGTGATCCTGTATATGATATGACTGAAGATGGTAAAAAGATGGCTGGTTACCTTGTTAAACACTTGGGTAAAGTTGAAGTTACATCGGTGGAAAGTGGTGTATATCGTGGAACAATTTTGGAAGCTTTTGAAGAAATTGGTCGTACAGATCGTTTGAAAAAAGCAAGGGTGATAGATTATAATATTGAGCCTACTTATCCTGAAGGTCCTTTATTGGGTCACGTGATGTATATCCGCGATGATGCTGCAGAAGCAGGGCAAGGTCAGGTTTTAGGTATTGATTTAGGCTTGAAAAATGGACTTGAGGCAGGTGCAATTCTGGGGTTATACCGCCAAGGTAGATTGGTTCGTGATAAAACTTACGAAGAAAAAACATATCAAGCTTTACCTGAAGAGAAAATTGGTGAAGTGATTGTTTTAGTGCCGCAAGAAAATGCATCCATTGTCTTGGTCATGCGTTCCTCTGCACCCATTAATACGGGTGATATGGTTCAGGCACTGCACAAATAAGTTATACTTCTTTCTTTATATGATAAGTCAGTCGGCGATTGATTATCTCCGATTAAGTTTGGTTTCAGGCGTTGGTGCATATACGGCACAGCGGCTGATTGAATCTTTTGGTTCAGTAGATTCCATTTGGAAGCAGCCCACTCAGGCATGGTTGGATATTGAAGGTGTAGGGCCAAAATTAGTGTCAGCACTGTCAGCGGCAACCTCACCCCAAACTACACGAGACCTTGAAAGCCTTGTACAAACATGTAAGCAAGAGAATATTCATATTATTTGCCAAGATGATGATGTGTGGCCGCAAGGGCTGCATAGCTGTGCCGATGCGCCTATGGTTTTGTATGTGCGTGGAGATCTGGCAAGTTTACAATCACAAAAAATCTTAGCTATGGTTGGGGCACGAAAAGCAAGTGCAGAAGGCAGGCTGATTGCACGGCGTTGGTCTGCATATTGTTCCCAGCAAGAAGTAGTGGTGATTAGCGGTATGGCACCTGGCATTGATTCGGCGGCGCATGGTGGCACTTTGGATGCTGAGTCTGCAGGTATTGCAGTGTTGGGTTATGGTTTGTTGGCAGGCAGTGCGCAGCAAATACGACAAATGGATGCTTTGGCTGAAAAAGGTTGTGTATTGAGTGAATATGCACCACATACGGTAGCGAAAGCAGGTTATTTCCCACAGCGTAACCGCTTGATTGCAGGCATTGCTCAAGCACTGGTTGTGATTGAAGGTGGTTTAAAATCGGGTTCGTTGATTACAGCACGCCAAGCAGCTCAATATGGGCGGGATGTGTTTGCAGTACCCGGATCTGTGCTCAATGATATTCATGCAGGTTGCCATCAATTGATTCAGGATGGTGCAATACTGGCAACTGATGCTTCTGATGTCTTGCAACAACTGGCTTGGGAAGCAGGTGAAGCCAAAGGCAGTTCATACCAACCAACATCAGATATTGAAGCGAAGATTATAGGGCTATTGGGCAGGCAAATTATGCATGTGGATAGCCTTGCTGAAGATTGTGGCTTGACCGTACACGCGCTTTCTTCCATCTTGCTGCGCCTTGAGTTGCAAGGAGTTATCGAGAAACTACCGGGTAGCCGATACACATTATACTAAGTTTTATAAGGGGATAACATGAGTGCAGTAGTCGTGGTGGAATCTCCAGCCAAAGCCAAAACCATAGAGAAATATCTAGGTAAAGGTTATAAAGTGCTGGCTTCCTATGGTCATGTTCGAGCCTTTCCGAAGAAAGATGGCTCTGTAGATGTAGATAACGACTTTGCATTAAAATATGAAGTCATTGAAGATAAACGAAAGCGTTTGTCGGATATTGAAAAAGCCTTAAAAAAAGCCGATGAACTGATTCTTGCCAGCGATTTGGATAGGGAAGGGGAGGCCATTGCCTGGCATGTTGCCGATGAGATGGAAAAACGCGGCAAACTCAAAGGCAAAAAAGTTTCGCGTATTACATTCAACCAAATTACACGCAAAGCCATTCAAGATGCTGTAGCCAATCCAACAGAGTTGAACATGCCTCTGGTGGATGCACAACAAGCACGTTCAGCCTTGGATTACTTGGTAGGTTTCACATTATCACCGCTGTTGTGGCGTAAGATTCGTAGTGGTTTGTCTGCAGGGCGTGTGCAATCGGTTGCCTTGCGCTTGATTTGTGAGCGAGAACAACATATTCGAAACTTTAAACCCAAAGAATATTGGACGGTTGAAGCATCGTGCATTAATAGTAAAACATCCAAATCGCCGTTTAAAGCATTATTACATACTTTAGATGGCAAAAAACTCACCAAATTTGATTTGAACAACCAAAAAGTAGCACAGCAGGCAGCCAAAACTGTTGAGTCGGCGAGTTTTAGCGTTAGCGATGTTCAGAAGAAGAAAAGCAAGCAAAACCCATCCCCACCATTTATTACATCAACTGTGCAAATGGAAGCATCGCGCAAACTTGGTTTTACAGCACGAAAAACCATGCAAATTGCCCAGAAATTGTATGAAGGCGAAGAGGTGGATGGTGAGCGTGTAGGTTTGATTACTTATATGCGTACCGATTCTATCAGTTTGTCGCAAGAAGCTATTGATGAGGTACGTGAGCAAATTCATCAACAGTTTGGTAGCGAGTATGTGCCATCAAAACCACGGGTATTTAAAACCAAGAGTAAAAATGCCCAAGAGGCACACGAAGCGATTCGCCCAACATCATTTGCCCGCACGCCAGAAAGTTTAAAAGGTACATTATCAGCCGATGAGCTTAAGCTTTATACCTTGATTTGGAAGCGTGCCGTGGCATCACAAATGGAAGCTGCAGTGCTGGATCAAGTGCGTGCCGATTTAACATCAGATGGCACCATACTTCGTGCTAATGGTTCAACCTTGGTTTTCTCGGGTTTTCGTAAGCTTTATATTGAAGGCACAGATGAGCCGAGCAAAGATGGTGATGAAAAAACATTGCCACCTTT
>JALSZC010000012.1 GCA_027059605.1 Ghiorsea sp.
GATGCGCGAATTTCTTCTGCATGTTGTTGCCCGCATAGCTTGGCGACAAGAACGAGTGCAAAGGCAACAGCAGTTCCTGCACCACGGCTGGTGATGATATTCTCATCTTCAACAACAGCTTGTTGCTTATATTGAGAAGAAGGTTGTAGTTGTTGCATATCCTTTGCAAAGGACGGGTAGGATGTCACCTGTTTGTTTGCGGTGAGCCCAAAATGTGCCAAAGCTACAGGAGCTGCGCAAATAGCAGCTACAGTTTTATTATGTGCTGCGTGTTTAAACATGATGTCTTTGACGATTGCACTTTCTTGAAGCAGTTGTGCATTGGGTAAACCACCTGGTAAAACAACCATATCCCAAGGCGTATTCACACAGTCTTGAATATGTTGGTCTGCGCCAAGTGTAATGCCAGAGCGACCTACAATAGGTTTACCATCAAGGCTAGCCATACAGACTTCTACATCAGCTCGACGCAAAATATCTACAATGGCAACCAATTCGATTTCTTCTACACCTGTGGTAAATGGCACAAGTACTCGTTTCATATTTGCTCCTCATACCCAGTCAGTTTTCCCAATCCGTCTTTGGCAAAGTTTAGAATCATTGTAAGGCTTAGCAAGTGGCATCGACTACAGGGGTAATCAGCAGGTGAAATATGCTGAAAATAACAAGTAGGATGAGGAGAGTATAATGTTAAAAAAACTAATGTTAATCATGGCTTTAGGGCTAATGTTTGGTGTTTCGGGCACTGCCATTGCGGGCTCTAACCCATGCAACCCATGCAGTATGAATAAAATGAAACATAACCCATGTAGCATGAATCCATGCGATATGAAAAAACATCATAAAATGAACCCATGCAATCCTTGCAGTATGAAAAAACATCATAAGATGAATCCGTGTAATCCTTGTGGCATGAACCCTTGTTCCATGGATAACTCATCAAAAAAGATAAGAAGTGGTAGCTTTAAGAATTTCCAACAAGCTGCCACTGCGGGTAAAAAATTATGGGAAGACGAAACACTAGGTAAATCAGGCTTGGCATGTCTATCTTGTCATGCAGGTTATAGTGATTTAAACCTAGAAAAACGTCAAAATTACCCACATTACGTAAAAATGGTTGATGATGTGGTCACACTTGACCAAATGATTAACTATTGCATGTTAAATCCGATGCAAGGTGAGCAACTTGAGCGTAATTCTAAAGAAATGACTGCGATTGCAGCATATTTCCGTGCATATCGCATGAAATATTTGCAAGAACATAAGTAAGAAACAATAAGCATAACAATGGGGGTGATGTTTGGGTCACCCCCAAGGTTTTGTTACTTAGAGAGGAAGCTTAACTTATGTGTTTTCGCCATATATTGAACATGATTGCTATTGTTTTGATAGGAGGCTTGCTGGTGGCAGCAGGTTGGCAATCCACATTGGCTTCTTATTGGGATGCACCTGTCGCTAGCGTAAAGCAGCATCATGATTGGTCAGCCTTAGAAAAGAATATGCATCCTGAAGCATGTGCGCAGTGTCATGAAAGTCAGTTTAATGATTGGAAACAAAGTTTACATGCCAAGGCATATTCCTCAGGTATGGTGGGGCAGTTTGCTGATATGGGGCATGAAGCAGGTAGCGATTGTTTGCGCTGTCATGCACCACTTGAGCAACAGTTGTTTGATTCAGATGCTAAGATGTTAAGCTCTTTAAAAACATTGCGCCAATTTCCACAAGGTGTGAACTTGGATGCAGATTTAGATGCACCTGAAGCCAAGTTGCCATTAAGACATTCAGGGGTAAGTTGTGCTGTTTGCCATGTCAGAGAAGGGCAACGTTTTGGCCCACCGCGAAAAGGCAGTCAACAAGAAGGTTTGATGACAGGCGCAGCGCATGGTGGTTTTGTGGCGAGTCAAAAATTTGAGCAGTCATCTTTTTGCGCCGAATGTCATCAGTTTCCACAAAGTTATGCCATCAATGGTAAACCTTTGGAAAATACAGTGCGGGAATGGCAGCAAAGTAAGTTTTCTCAAGAAGGAAAACATTGCCAAAGTTGTCATATGCCAGATAGAAAACATCAATTCAAAGGCATTCATGACCCATCATTTACGAGAAAAGCTTTAGATATAAGTGTGTTGATGAACACAGGTGACTTGCCAGCTTTACAAATCACATCCAAACATATTGGTCATGCGTTTCCGACTTATGTTACACCCAAAGTAACTATACAAGCTAAAGCTTTGGATAAGCAGGGTAAGGTGCTGCAAACTTGGCAGTGGGATATGGTGCGTGAAGTGTTTTTTGATCAAGGGTGGCAAGAAAAGAAAGATACACGATTGATGCCTAGCGAAACACGAATGTTTACGGTGTCTAAGCTTCATCAACAAGCTGTGCAGGTATTATTTGAAGTGGTGGTAATCCCCGACCAATTTTATAAAGGTGTATATCAAAGCCTGCTATTGGATAAGCCTGAAGACGATGCCAAAGTATTGATTCAACAGGCATTACAACGGGCAGAGCAAAATGATTATTTGCTGTATGCAGGGCATGTTGAAGTGGTTTCAGCTACACATTTGCAGTGATGCTTCGTGCATGGATTATAAACGCCTTCTATATTCGATAAGATATATGTAGCTTTAATATCTAAGTTGTTTTTGTGGTTGCTTCTTCCTCTACACTTGCCAAGGGTTCAAATAGTGATTGCAGCTCGGCCTCTGTCCATAGGGCACTACCTTTACTACCGCTACCATGAATACTATCTGCCAAGGCACGTTTACGCTCTTGCATCTCTAATATTTTCTCTTCAACAGTACCTATGGTGGTGAGTTTATACACGAACACGGGTTTATCTTGCCCAATCCTATGCGCTCTATCTGTGGCTTGATCTTCTGCGGCAGGATTCCACCATGGATCGAAGTGAATCACGGTATCTGCGGCAGTTAAATTCAAACCTGTACCACCCGCTTTTAAGCTGATAAGGAAGATAGGCACATCACCTTCTTGGAATAGTTCAACAGGGGTAATGCGGTCACGAGTTTGCCCTGTGAGTTTCACATAAGGTAAATCCAATTCATCACATAGGTTTTCAATCAAACGCAACATTTCAGCAAATTGAGAAAATAGAAGAATCTTACGACCTTCATCCACCATTTCAGGTAACATTTCTCTTAGCATATTGGTTTTTGCAGAGGGGATACCATCGGTATCCATTTGTTTTACCAAACGTGGGTCACAGCAGACTTGACGCATTTTCATCAAGGCATCGAGTACAATAATTTGACTCTTAGCCACACCCATGGCTGCCACGGAATCACGCACTTTTTTCTGCATGGCAAGACGCACACTTTCATACAGCGCACGTTGCCCACCTTCAAGCTCAACACTACGCACAATATTACTCTTAGCAGGTAGCTCTTTTGCCACATCTTCTTTCATACGGCGCAACAAGAATGGGCGAACACGAATATTGAGCGCATCTTGTCGCGCATCGCTACCATCTTGTTCAATGGGTTTGCGGAATAAGTTGCCAAAATTCTTTTGGTCGTACAAATAACCAGGCATTAAGAAATCAAATTGTGCCCAAAGCTCACCCAGATGGTTTTCAATCGGAGTACCCGTTAAACAAATACGATGGCGGGCATTAAATTCGCGTACCAATTGTGAAGCTTTGGCGCGCGGGTTTTTAATGTTTTGTGCCTCATCCAAAATCAACATGTGGTAAGGCTCATCAATTAAGAATCCTGCATCACGTGGTAGCAGAGGGTAGGTGGTAAGTACAAGGTCGTATTCTGCAATATTATCGAAATAACGAGAACGGTGGGCACCATGTAAGACCAATACTTTCAAGTCAGGGGCAAATTTTTGTGCTTCTGTGCGCCAGTTGTGCATCAAACTTGTAGGCGCAACGACCAAAGCAGGGTGCTGCAAGCGACCTTCTTCTTTTTCTTTGAGTATGCAGGCAAGGGTTTGAATGGTTTTACCCAAACCCATATCATCGGCTAAAATACCATGTACGCCTGTGCGCATCATCATTTGTAGCCAGTTTAGCCCTTCACGCTGATAATCTCTAAGCTCTGCTTGCAAACCTTGCGGTGGTTCGACCACAAGGGCTTCTTGGGTATTGACCAAACTGCCGACAATATCTAACCATTTTTTATCATCTTTAATTTTAACTTTTTCATGTTTTTCTAAGTCTTGTTTGATGGCAAGCATTTGCACACCAGAAACTTCTTTTTCGTCCACACCTGTTGTGGCAAAAAGCTCCATCATATGTTTAAGGATACTAAACAACATATTGCCAGGTATGGATAACATACGCCCATCAACCAAAGGTAGCGGTACATGTTCTACATCTTTAATGGTGTTAAGCATGGCATCAGATAAACGCTCAGGTTCTTCTTTAATCCATGCGGCAATGGCATCAATCAAGTCAATGGATTCCCCATCATCCATGGTTGCAGTGAATTCAGCCGTACCCATCAGACCTTCACCTGTAACACCAAGATTAAAGCTAGAAGCGGTCAGTAAATTATAGCGGAAGTGTTCACCAATTTCGATACGAAAACCTTGTTCTTCCAAGGCAGGTACAGTTTTTGCCATAAAGGTAATCCAGTCGTTATCCACCAACGTAAAGCTTGGTAGTGTTCCGGCTTTTTTAAGCTTAATTGCCATGGCGCGAGATGTGGCTGTTACACCATGTGCTAAGAGTTGAATCATGGCTTGTTTTTCAAAGTCTTGGTCACGCACATATTCGATGAGGTAACCATCTTGTTTACTACGCACAGGTTCATCCGTATCACCAAATTTGGTTTGTTCATCGCCATATTCAAACCATACATCCAAGCCATCAAAATATTGACCATATATATTGGAATGAATTGCCAGTGAATCAAACACAAGTACAGTAGTTGGTTGAATGGTTTCAAGCTTAAGCTGTAAACGTTCTGGTTGAGGAATAAAGCTGGGAAGCTGTGGGAACAATATATCATCAGTACTGTCTGTGATATCTTGTGGTTTGAGTGGTAAAATGCGAAGTAGTTCACGTGTTTGTTCGGGTGAACAGGGTTGCTCAACTTCACCACAGGTATTTTGTGAAATATCAAGGTAATGAGGTGGTGAGAGCGGAAGCAACATGGCTTCAGGCTCTGTACGCAGGCTTAATGTTTGTACACCTTGGGCATCCATATCCCAAAACCATTCACCTTTGCGTTTATCACCCATGGTTAAAGGCTCTCTATCTTTATCCCACCAGTGGCAGCGTCCTGTTTTAATCACGCGCTCTAACATTTCAACGCCAGCAATGCCCTCCAAACGAATGGTATCACCAGTTGAGGCAAAACTATTGGCTGCATCGCGCAAAATACGTTCATCCATGGATAAAATATAACGTGGTACGCTGCGAATTAAGATACTTTTGCAAGAGTAGGGGGTGGCTTTACCATACTTATCATTTTTAAGAAGACGAACAGATTCAAATTGTAAACGCACGCCTTTTTTGCCATCAGGCTTCAAAATATAAAGCAAGCGTTGGCGAACATCGGCAGGATATTCATCGCGGGATTGCACATTGGGTGTTGTTTGTCCAACCACACCCAACCAATGGTGGAAGGGCACAGCTTCATCTTTTTTCTGTCTTTTCTTGCGTGGCAAGTTGGAGTTTTCAGCCATGACAGCATACAATGTTGCTGCTACATGTTTACAGTTAAACTGCACAGGGCAGGAACAATCACCATCAATATCGTATTCATCAAAACTAATCGATACCTTATAAGGCTTGGGTTTACTGCCTATAACTTCTGCTGTAATTGTTTGATTTTTGCCATCAAAGCTTAGCTTTTCAACATGTCCATTTTTGAAATATTCACGCCCACGTTTTAAATATGCATCATCAAGGTTGTCTTCTGCCAATGCCTGCGTGATTTCTACTGTCATGGTTGCCCCAGTTTT
>JALSZC010000013.1 GCA_027059605.1 Ghiorsea sp.
GATACAACCATTTCATCCGTATATTGAAGTGTGCCTTTAAGCGAGCCTTCAGAAGCTTCTTTCATAGCCGCACAAATATCTTCATAAGAAGCTGATTTATCTAATTCACAAGTCAAATCAACAACTGAAACGTCAACTGAAGGGATACGGAAAGCCATACCTGTCAATTTTCCGTTCAATTCTGGAAGCACTACACCCACAGCTTTTGCAGCACCCGTTGAAGATGGAATGATATTTTCAAACACTGCACGACCACCGCGCCAATCTTTCATGGATGGGCCATCCACAGTTTTTTGTGTTGCAGTTGCAGCATGAACAGTTGTCATCAAACCACGTTTCAAGCCCCAGTTATCATTGATCACTTTCGCGATAGGTGCAAGGCAATTGGTCGTACAAGATGCCGCAGAAATAATGGTTTCGCCATTGTATGCTTCATGGTTTACACCATAAACAAACATAGGACCACCATCTTTACATGGTGCTGATTGAATTACTTTTTTAGCGCCTGCCGTAATGTGTGCTTGACAGCTTTCTTGAGTCAAAAAGAAACCTGTGCAATCAATCACAAGCTCCGCACCAATCTCATCCCACTTCAAAGCCGCAGGGTCACGCTCAGCTGAAAGACGGATTTTTTTACCATCTACAGTGAAAGATGTGTCATCAATTGCTGTGACTTCGCCATCAAAACGACCATGAGCCGTGTCATACTTAAGCATATATGCCAAATAATCGTTATCCAACAAGTCATTGATGCCTACAACTTCCAAATTAGGGAAGTCTTTTTTGATTGCACGAAAAACCATGCGACCAATACGACCAAATCCATTAATACCAACTTTAATTGTCATGTTACTCTCTCCTCTCTCTTTTTTAGAAACTTAAGCGACTTCGTCGATTGCAGAAACAACTGCCTCTACCGTGAAGCCAAACATTTTGAACAACTCATCTGCAGGTGCTGACTCACCAAAGGTATCAATACCAATGACTTTACCATTCAAACCAACATATTTTGCCCAGAAGCCCGTTACACCAGCTTCAACAGCAACACGAGATGTAACCGATGCTGGCAATACAGATTCTTTATACGCATCATCTTGCTCATCAAATACATTCGTTGAAGGCATAGACACTACGCGAACATTTTTATCTGATGCCGCTGCTGCATCCATAGCCAACCCAACTTCAGAACCTGTGGCAATCACAATCACTTCAGGTGTACCATCAGAATCTTTAAGAATATAACCACCACGCTCAATCAACTTAATTTGCTCTGCATCACGTGCTTGATGAGGTAAGTTTTGACGCGAAAGAATCAATGATGTTGGACGTGTTGAGTTTTTAACAGCCACTTTCCAAGCCACTGCAGTTTCAACCGCATCACATGGCCGCCATACATCCATATTTGGAATCATACGCAATGTGGCTGTTTGCTCTACAGGCTGATGTGTAGGACCATCTTCACCCAAACCAATAGAATCATGGGTAAATACTTCGATATGCCTTTGTTTCATCAATGCAGCCATACGCAATGCATTACGCGCATATTCAGAGAACATCAAAAAGGTTGCGCCATAAGGTACAAAGCCACCATGCAATGCAATACCATTAATCATTGCAGCCATACCAAACTCGCGCACACCATAGTTCACATAGTTACCATCAGCATGATCAATCACAGGTTTAGCACCAGACCATAATGTTAAGTTAGAACCTGCAAGGTCAGCAGAACCACCCAAGAATTCAGGTGTGATTTTTGCCAAAGCTTCAATCGCATTTTGCGATGCCTTACGTGATGCGATCGTCGTACCTTCCGCAGCCACTGCAGCAATAAATGCATCAGCATCAGCTTCCCAATTTGCAGCTAAATCACCATTGATACGACGGGTAAACTCAGCAGCTTCAGCTGGGTATTCAGCAGCATATGCAGCGAATGCTTTGTCCCAATCCGCTTCAGCAGCTTGACCTGCATCTTTGTTATCCCAACCTTCATAAACATCAGCAGGAATTTCAAATGGAGGGAAAGGCCAATTCAACTCTTTACGAGCCAAAGCAATTTCCTCATCACCCAAAGCTGCACCATGACAATCATGTGTACCTGCTTTGTTTGGAGAACCAAAGCCAATAATGGTTTTACAGCAAATCATCGTTGGCTTACCTGTTTCAGCTTTTGCAGTTTCAATCGCAGCTTTAATTTCATCCGCATCGTGACCATCAACGTCACGAATCACTTGCCAGCCATACGCCTCAAAGCGTTTTGGTGTATCATCAGTGAACCAGCCTTCAACTTCACCATCAATAGAAATACCATTATCATCCCAGAATGCGATGAGTTTACCAAGCCCAAGTGTACCTGCCAAAGAGCATGCTTCATGAGAAATACCTTCCATCAAACAGCCATCACCCAAGAATACGTAAGTATTATGGTCAACTATTGTGTGACCTGGTTTATTGAACTGTGCTGCTAAAGTTTTTTCAGCCAATGCCATACCCACACCATTGGTGATACCTTGTCCTAATGGACCTGTTGTGGTTTCAACGCCTGGTGCATAACCATATTCAGGGTGACCTGGTGTGCGAGAATGCAATTGACGAAACTGCTTCAAATCATCGATTGAAAGGTCATAACCTGTAAGGTGCAATAATGAGTAAATCAACATAGAACCGTGACCATTGGAAAGAATAAAGCGGTCGCGATCAGCCCATTTCGGGTTAGTTGGATTGTGCTTCATATAGTCATTCCAAAGCACTTCTGCGATATCTGCCATACCCATTGGAGCACCAGGGTGACCCGAATTGGCTTTTTGTACTGCATCCATGGCTAATGCACGAACAGCATTAGCTAAGTGTCTACGATTATTACTCATATTTACCTCTTACTTTTTATATTAAAACAATTAAAACAGAACTTTTAGATGTGCAAAGTCGTTTGCACACGACGAATATTGCCTACAGAGCCCGAAAGAACGACCGTATCTGTTATCATATACTTACCATCAACATCAGTGCCTACTTTGACATGATCCACATATTCACCACTGGTCAAACCTGTAGCAATAAACATGCAATCATCAGAGGTTATCAATTCATCACGTGTTAAATAACGTTCTGTATCAATCCCTTCTTTTTTACACAATTCAATTTCAAAATCTTTTTGTGGTGCCATGCGACCAAACATCTCAGCACCCATAGCGCGTGCTGCACATGCTGTTACAATTCCTTCAGGTGTGCCGCCAATGCCAAACAAAGCATCAGAGCCCATATTTAATACAGCTTGGATTGCACCATTCACATCACCATCTGTCGCCAGACGCACTTTTGCGCCACATGCGTAAATTTCTTTAATCAAATCTGCGTGGCGTGGTTTATCCAATACAAATACTGTAATTTCTTTAACATCTTTTTGTAATGCTTTTGCCAATTGGTTTAAACGAACTTCAACCGATGCCGTTGGGTCAATTTTGCCACGTGCTGCTTTTGGATACACCTGCTTTTCCATATAAAAGCATGAACCTGGGCGGAACATAGAACCCGCAGGCGCTGCTGCAAGTGTTACAATCGAACCTGCTGCATCACGGGCGAATAAGTTCGTGCCTTCAATCGGGTCAACTGCAATATCAACACCAATACCTTCTCCAGTACCAACTTCTTCATCGTCATACAATGCAGGTGCTTCATCCTTAGCACCTTCACCAATGACAATCACACCTTTCATGTTAACTTGGTTGATACGTTCACGCATCGCATCAACGGCAAGCCCATCACCTTCATCTTTTTGACCCGAGCCAACATACGGTGCACAAGCACGCGCTGCGGCCTCACAAACTTCTACCAAATCAATCTTTAGATCTGCAACTGTGGACATTCGTCCTCCCCAAATAACTTATATAATACAGTGAGTTCCCTTCACACAGAAGTGCTTGGGATGCGCACTATAGCGTCAATCAATCAAAAAATCGACCCTTGAAAGGCTATATTTTAGTATTTTCATACACTATAAAATTTACTTGATGTACTCTCTTAATAACTTAAACAATAATTTCGCAGACTTAGGCGGCTTATTTTTACTTGCCTCTTGATTTGCATTTCTTATCAATTGCCGAAGATGCTGCACATCAACGCTTGGGTATTCAGCCACAAACGCTGTCAAAGCAGAGCCCCCCTCAGACAACAGCCTATCTCTCCAACGCTCAATACGATGAAACTCTAAGTTTACCGTTGTTTTTACCTGCTCGATATTCTCAACCTTAGCCAAAGCAGCATGCAAATCAGTATCACGCAGGTATTTTGCAACCAGCTTAAACTGACGCTTCTTTGCAGCTTTTTGTGGCATATCTTTTAAAGTTTGCAAGGCATCAATCACATGCTCTGGCAGAGCAATATCGTGCCATTGTTGTTCTGATAATGATTCCAGCTTCTTAGCGAAATCTAAAAAAGCTTGGGCTTCACGCTTCTGCTCTGATTTATTCGGACGCTCATATTCAGGTTTATCTTCAAAAACATCTATCATATTAGCAAGAAATTGTAGCGTGAGAAAAGAAGAAGTCTTGTTTTTCGACACAAGGATCACATCAATACATAAAAAAAGCCCCTTAGGGGATACCTAAGAGGCTTTAGTAATGGCGGAGCGGACGGGACTCGAACCCGCGACCTCCGGCGTGACAGGCCGGCATTCTAACCAACTGAACTACCGCTCCATGGTGGGCGCTGCAGGACTCGAACCTGCGGCCACCGCCTTGTAAGGGCGGTGCTCTACCAACTGAGCTAAGCGCCCGCTTTTTAAGGGTGTTCCCACAAAAAGTGGGCGAACATTAACGCCACAATTTCACATTGCAAGCGTTTAATTTTAGCCTTACTTCACAGCGTCTTTAAGACCTTTACCAGCTTTAAATTTAGGTGCTTTAGAAGCTGCAACTTGGATTGGCTCACCAGTACGAGGATTACGTGCTGTACGTGCCGCACGCTCTGTTACAGAAAACGTACCAAAACCTACCAAGCTTACACTATCACCTGCAGACAAAGCACCAGTAATACCACTTAATACTGCATCTACTGCTGCGCCAGCATCAGCTTTACTCAAGCCTGCTGATTCAGCTACGTGATTAATCAATTCTACTTTTTTCATTTTTACCCTCCAAGATTTAAAAATACGCTGCGAACTAAAACAGTATGCTTATATATCGTCAACGATTTTTTATTTTTTGTGACTAATGTGCCGTAGGCCCATCTTCGTTTAAGTATATACCAGTAACCATACCAGGCGCAAATTCTGTCGATAATTTCATGGCTTCTGGTAATCTCACCAAGGCATGCTCCAAGACATCATCCATATGCTCTGCAAAATATATTTTTATAGAATCTTTAACATTATCAGGCACTTCCTTTAAATCTTTCCTGTTTTCTTCAGGAATTATTGCCGTTGTCAATCCGCCACGGTGCGCTGCAAGCAACTTCTCTTTGAGCCCGCCAATAGGCAAACTTTTGCCCCGCAAGGTAATCTCACCTGTCATGCAAACCTCTCTACGCACAGGTATGCCCGTCAGTGCTGACACCAAAGATGTTGCCATTGCCAAACCGGCCGAAGGCCCATCTTTTGGAATAGCACCTTCTGGAACATGCACATGAATATCTACTTTTTGGTGAAAATCAGGCTTTAAACCTAATAAGGCAGCACGAGAACGTACATACGTTAATGCTGCTTGCACAGACTCTTGCATCACGTCACCAAGCTGGCCTGTTACCGTCAGTTTACCTTTACCAGGTGTCAATGCAGTTTCAATTTGTAACAACTCACCACCAACTTCTGTCCATGCAAGCCCTGTCACTACGCCGATTTCATCTTTAGCTTCAGCCAAACCAAAGCGATATGGCTTAACACCTAGGGTATCTTCCAAGTTATCTACTGATATAGTTTTGGTTTGCTTGTTTTTCGACACCACAATTTGACGTGCAATTTTGCGACAAACTTTAGCCAAAACGCGTTCAAGTCCACGTACACCAGCTTCTCTAGTGTAATAACGAATAATCTCACGAATCACATCATCACTTAACAAAACCTGCTCGGCTTTTAAACCATGGCTCTTCAGTTGTTTAGGTAATAGGTATTTCTTAGCAATAGCCAACTTCTCATCTTCTGTATAGCCAGAAATACGAATGATTTCCATTCTATCCAATAAAGGAGCTGGAATATTCATACTATTGGATGTTGTAATAAACATCACATCTGACAAGTCATAGTCCACTTCTAAATAATGATCATTAAACGTATTGTTTTGCTCAGGGTCTAAAACTTCAAGCAATGCTGCCGATGGATCTCCTCTAAAATCTGCACCCATTTTATCAATCTCATCCAATAAAATAAGCGGATTCTTCGTACCTGCTTTTTTCATAGACTTAATCACTTTACCTGGCATTGAGCCAATATATGTACGCCTATGACCTCGAATTTCTGCTTCATCTCGCACACCACCCAAACTCATGCGTACAAACTCACGCCGTGTTGCACGTGCAATCGATTTGGCAAGCGATGTTTTACCTACCCCTGGAGGTCCTACAAAACAAAGGATAGGACCCTTCATTTTTTTCACCAATTGTAATACAGCCAAATGCTCTAAGATACGTTCTTTAACCTTTTCTAAACCAAAGTGATCAGCATCCAAAACCGCTTCTGCGGCTGCTAAATCTTTGCGTACTCTTGAACGTTTTTTCCATGGTAAATCAACCAACCAATCCAAATATCCCCGCAATACTGTGGCTTCAGAGCTGGTTTGCGGCATCATTTTTAAACGTTTTAATTCTGTTGTAGCCTTTTCTTTAGCCTCTTTGCTTAAACCAATAGTTTCAATTTTATGTGCAAGCTCATCCAAATCAGATTGGGCATCATCTTCGCCCAACTCTTTTTGAATCGCCTTCATTTGCTCAGACAAATAATATTCGCGCTGACTTTTTTCCATTTGCCGCTTCACACGTGAACGCACACGTTTATCCACCTGAAGCATATCCATCTCTTCTTCCATAATGACAAATAGTTTTTCAAGACGCTCAATCACCGAAGTCATTTCCAGCAAGGCTTGTTTCTCTGCAACTTTTAAATTTAAGTGAGAAGCAATGGTATCGGCCAATCTATCCACATCATCGACAGCAGTGATAGAAACCAAAACTTCAGGTGCAATTTTTTTATTTAATTTTGCATACAATTCAAATTGATTAATCACAGTGCGTGCCACCTGCTCTTGCTCACGCTCATCTTCATTGGCTTCAGGTAATACTTCATAACGTGCACGTAAACAAACATCTTCCTTTAAATCATGGACACGAACACGAGACTGCCCTTCAACCAAGACTTTTACAGTGCCGTCAGGCAATTTCAGCATTTGCAAAATATTGCCTAAAGTTCCGACCTGAAATAATGCATCCAAGTTCGGCGCATCATCTTCTGGGTTTTTTTGGGCTAGCAACACAATGCTTTTACCAGCATTCATTACTTCTTCAAGTGCTGCCACCGATTTTTCGCGACCCACAAATAAAGGAACAATCATATGGGGAAACATAACAATATCACGCAACGGCAACACTGGGAGTGTTGTCATATTATCTCCAGATTCATTCGATTGAGAAACATCTACTTCAGCCAATGGGCACCTCTTTTTCATGATATTAAGACGCGAGCACGCACGCCACAGAATATTATTGATAATGTTTTATAGAACCAGTTTCAAGCCCTAAAACGAAAAAAGCCTCGAATTACGAGGCTTTAAAAATTAAAGTGATGAATAACTAAGCAACTTCTATATTTTTTTGTTTTTTCTTATAAACCAATTCTGGCTCAGCTTTGCCTTCAACAACATCAGCTGTAATCTTACATGCTTCAACATTATCCATGGTGGGCACATCATACATCACATCCAACATCACCGATTCCATAATTGCGCGCAAACCACGTGCGCCTGTTTTACGCAAAATAGCTTTATCGGCAATGGCATCCAATGCATCCTTGGTAAACTCCAAATCCACATTATCATATTTCAATAATGCTTGGTATTGCTTCACCAATGCATTTTTAGGCTCTGTTAAAATTTCTAACAAAGCAGCTTTGTCCAACTCCGTCAACGTTGCAATAGCAGGCAAACGACCAACCAACTCAGGAATCAAACCAAACTTGATTAAATCCTCAGGCTCAACACCTTTCAAACGTTCACCAATATCAATATTATCTTCAGTATCAACAGCAGCACCAAAACCAATCGAACGTGTCTTACCACGAGCTTCAATAATTTTCTCCAGCCCTGCAAATGCACCACCCAAAATAAACAGGATATTGCTTGTATCGACTTGCGTAAACTCTTGCTGTGGGTTTTTGCGCCCACCTTGCGGTGACACTGATGCAATCGTACCTTCAATCAATTTCAATAGTGCCTGTTGAACACCTTCACCCGACACATCACGTGTAATGGATGGGGAGTCAGATTTTCTGGCTAATTTATCCACTTCATCAATATAGATAATACCACGCTGTGCTTTTTCCACATCACCATCGGCTGCTTGTAGTAGTTTCACAACAATATTATCAACATCTTCACCCACATAACCTGCTTCGGTTAATGTAGTCGCATCGGCAATAATAAAAGGAACATCAAAAATACGCGCCAAAGTTTGTGCTAATAATGTTTTACCACAACCTGTAGGTCCTAAAAGCAAAACATTACTTTTAGAAATTTCCACGTCACTACTTTCGTTATGTTTCATACGTTTATAATGGTTATAAACAGCTACTGATAATAAACGTTTAGGGTTTTCTTGCCCAATCACATAACCATCTAAGAATTCTTTGATTTCTTTTGGCTTGGGCAAACCTTTGCTAGTTGATGAAGCTTCACTGTCTTTTTCATCCGACATTTCTTCAATCATGATGTCATTACAAAGTTCTATGCATTCATCACAAATAAATACAGTTGGTCCTGCAATGAGTTTTTTCACATCATGCTGACTTTTTCCACAAAAAGAACAGAATAACGTTGAATCACCATTAGAAGAAGCTGTCATATTTAGCCCTCGCTTACCCCTGAAGTAGGCACATCGTCTCTAGAGGTTAACACTTTATCGACGATACCATACTCACAAGCAGCCTCTGCTGACAAGAAATAATCGCGCTCCACATCTTCGGCCAACTTCTTCAAAGGCTGACCAGTGTGTTTAGCCATCATACGATTCAAATCATCTTTCAACTTCAAAATCTCTTTGGCATGAATCTCAATATCCGTTGCTTGACCTTGAAAACCACCCAAAGGTTGGTGAATCATAATGCGTGCATTAGGCAAGGCATAACGCTTGCCTGGTGCACCTGCGGCTAACAAGTGTGCACCCATAGATGCGGCTTGCCCAACACACAATGTAGATACATCACAACGAATATATTGCATAGTATCATAAATCGCCATGCCTGCTGTTACCACACCACCAGGACTATTAATATAAAGGTAAATATCTTTATCAGGACCTTCAGATTCCAAAAAAAGCAACTGAGCTGTAATCAGATTTGCCATATTATCTTCAACTTGGCCATTTAAGAAAATAATACGCTCTTTTAATAATCTTGAAAAAATATCGTATGAACGTTCACCGCGAGCCGTTTGCTCGACAACCATAGGCACTAAACTCATGATTCAGCCTTATCCTGCTCTGCTTGCCATGCTGCCAAGGTCTTCTTAACCTTTTTGGTTTTGGCCTGTGAGACAACATAATCAATACATTTTTGTTCTAACAAACGGTCTTTTAAAGCACCCATTTGTTCTTGGTTATCACGAATGTATTTTGCATAATCATCACGTATATTTTCAGGGTATGCCATCACCATTTCATCAACACCAGCATCAATTTCTTCATCACTTAGTGTAATATCGAAATCTTTACGCACATTTTGTAATAATACAGATAATTTTAAGCCACGCTCTGAACGCTCACGCACTTCTTTGCGGAAAGCTTCGTCTGCCAACATTTCTTCACTGGCTTCCATACCTTGTTGCTTCATGTTTTGTATAACACGGGCAGTTGTTGCTTTCATATCTTCAGCAATCAAACCCTCTGGCAAAGTCATTGGATGAGCTTCCAACAATGCTTTAAGTGCAGAGTCATGCGTTGCACCTTTTCCAGCATTGACCGCTTCTTTTTCCAAGCCCTCACGAATGTCTTTAAGCATGGCTTCTGCATCTGCAAAGTTCAAAAGCTCGGCCAACTCTGCATCATCTTTGGCAGCAACAGCAGCGCCAACACTTTTCACTGTTGTTTCAAAACGTGCCTCTTTTCCTGCCAAGTTCGGTGCTTGATAATCTTCTGGGAAAGTAACGTTAATCGTACATGTGTCACCAGCTTTCTTACCAATCAACTGATCTTCAAAGCCTGGAATAAAGCGACCTTCACCCAAAACAAGAGCAACATCTTCACCTTTACCACCTTCAAAAGCTTCATCACCAATAAAACCTTCAAAATCAATATGTAATTGGTCGCCAATCTCAGCAGCACGGTCATCTGTGATTTCATATTTTACTTGAGATTTGTACAAACGCTCAAGTACACCTTTTACATCTTCGTCATCAACCGTTACTTCTGTTTCTTCGATGCTCAATTTGGATAAATCAGTCAAGGTAACTTCAGGCCAAGTATCAACCTTTAGTGTAAACACAAACTGGTCATCAGGCTGCACTTTAGGCAACGAAAGTTCAGGTTGAAGTGCAGGTGTTAAGCCTGATGATTCAATGGCTGCAACATAGTGTTGTTGTAAAAGTTGAGAAACGGTGTCCTCATGAATCTTAGGACCAAACTGTTTATCAATCACATGACCTGGTGTTTTACCTTGACGAAAACCTGGTAATTTCACTTGACCCATCAATTTCTTTCTTTCTGCGGCATACACCTTATCATATTCTGACTTGGGTAAACTAACCTCTACTTCATGCTCATTTTCACCAAGTTTTTTGACTTCAGTTTGAATCATTTAAGCCTCCGAAAGGAATATTAAGTATGTACAAAAAATCAATGCGCCCCAGTTATGGAGCGCATTGACGTGTATGGTACGAGAGGAGGGAGTCGAACCCTCACGCCGTAAGACACTGGAACCTAAATCCAGCGCGTCTACCAGTTCCGCCACCCTCGCATATGTAACCTGCCAAGCATCATTCCATCGGCAAGGTGGCGCATTATGCCATGTCAATTTTCCAAATCAACATTTTATCATAGCTATCTGATAAGCTTCTCATATGCCTTGCTTATCAATCACATTTATAATGAACAAGCAGCTCTTCACTGCTTCCACTCAAATACATCAACTACATTTCTGTTAGTCGCGTATAAAAAGCAACATAAAAATACACTTTCCCATCTGCTACTACAGAATGTAACATCTCAGGAGGTATATTTGCGGTTTCACCTACACCAACTCGAATACCATCATGTCCTTCTGGGTTATACAAAAGCTTACCTTTCAATACATGAATCTTACCCCATGTACCTAACTTGGTGGTATGATTTTTCAGTAAACCTTTGGGGATGGTATCTTGCGTAAATTCAGGCGTTCGCTTGTATTCACTTAATCCTTCTGGAAATTCCAAAGCATCACAGCGGACACAATTTAATATCGCACCAAGCTTACTTTTTCGCCCTTCTTCTGAATCTGACCAAGGTCGATTAAAAAAAGGCGGTTCATGGCGCACATGTTGCCCATGAAAACAGTCCAAATCTGCAACCCAATCACCCTTTTCATCTTGATGATAACCTACAATTTTCCGCTTCATGGCAACATATACCTCTTTATTGATTAGCTACTCTTAATGCAAGATAGAAATCACACGGCTACGAAAACTAGTGTGACATGCCATACAAGCACTTAGCATTTCTGACTGCTTGGCAATGACTGTTTTCATATCTTTAGCTTTCGCCGCTTTTTCAATATCCAATGCAAGGTGATGCACTTTTTCATCGGCAACCTTAAAACCCTTCATCTCTGAGCGTAGGCTTCCCATCAATTTCATTTTCGTGCCTAACGATGGTGTATCATGAAAGGCAATAGCATGAGCTGCAACGGCAACAGCATCCAAGTCTTCTTTCAAAATCGCTTCATCAACGGCTGCATAGTCCATACCCAACTGTTGCATAATCGCTTTGAGTGAGCCTTCTTCGGCTGTGATGCTTGTATTGCGCACCCCTGCATGTTTTACCTTAGGTTTATCTACAGATGTTGAGCACATGGCATCATATTTTTTCTGATGCTTTTGATACAACTTCATCTTACCTTCAGCCTTAAAACGGTCTGCTGCATGTTTCCAATGGTTGCAAGGTGGTGAAAACGTCTCATCATGAATATAAGCTGCAATCTTACGCACATCATCTTCTGCAAAACCCATGTTAGGCATCACACCCAGTACCTTTACAGGCTCTTTTAATATAGCTTTTTCTGCGGTTGGGTTGGTTGCAAAACTGGTTATTTTTGCCACAAACTCCGCTTTATCAGCAGTTGCCATCTTATATTTCATTTGCACGCCAAACATCGGCGGTGCTTGTGCAGGCTCAAGCTCTGCATTATGACAAATCAAACAATTTTCTTGGAACAGTTTTTTGCCTTCTGCGAAGGACTTATCCGCTGCTTGCGCTTGCGAAACCATAGCAACACTTGCTACAGCTAACATCAAAATCTTTTTCATATCATTTCTCCATTATTTTCATTTGTTTCATATCTTTATGAAGCAACCCTTAAAATGTATATTCAATTTCCGTATAAACCCTATCGTTGTTATCAAACTGACCAAAAAAGTCTATGCTATCACCCGAAAACATATCAACACCCACACGCCCTAACACCGTATCACTAAATTCATAAGATACCTTAGGGCGAATCATGGTGCTACCATCTGAATAACTAATTAAAGCAATCATTTCAGGTTTAAGCTTATCATTCATATAATCAGTAGATACCGATAAAGTGATAAAACCTGAATTCTCTTTCTCAATCATAGTCTTATCCCAGTTTTGAATATAGCGCACAAAAACCTGACCACTGATAAACCAATTATTGGCATTATGATCCAAGCCTAATGCTCCATTCCATGTGGTTGTATCCACTGGAGCAACACTGGTGGTCAAAATCTCATTGGTATTGATGGCTATTTCAGTACGCACCACCCAAGCACCAAAGGCATTGGATGCTGAACCACCTACAGTGTTCATACGCTGGTATACTGGCGTTAATGTAAGTGTACCAGGGCTAAAACTCTGCTGAATGGCAGGCGTATCTTTCCAACCATTAAACCAGTTTAGCGATAAATCCCAACCATCAAGGTTGCTCCGCCAAGCCATGCCTGCCTCAGCATCAGCAAGCCCAAAGCTTGGCTCATTACCCGCACCAATACTTAATGAAACACCTGCTGGTGGTGTTGGCATGGCATAAGCCCATCGTGAACCATTAGGTGCAAACTTAGCTGCCTTGGCATCGGGTATAAACACAAACTCAAACTCATGTTCATGGCCGCCAATATCTGCATAATAGTTTAAACGTGCCGCCATCAAACCCATACGCGAATCAAGGAAATCATCCATCAAAAATTCGCGCATATCCAAAGGGTTGACTACATCAAGCAAACGTAAACCATCGGTTTTACCCCAGACAATTTGCTGCTGCCCTAGTCGCAAGTCAAACGCATCGCCTGCATACAAAAAATACGCTTCTTTGACTTCTGAATAAGTACGATAAAAATCTTGGGTTGCAGGTGTGTAATCCGTGGTATTACTAGACTCAATATCAGTTGCCGCATCATACCAAGCTAAGAAACGGCTGCGAAACTCCCACCTGTCACTTAAAATAGCTTCAGGCTTTAAATCAACACGGTTTTGCACCTTATCCAAACGTTTATCACCTGAAACAAAATATGCTGTCTCATTTTTAAGTGCGCCATGAGCTGTCCACTCCACGGCAGAGGCATGGCTTGCACACAACACCCCCGCCGTCACCAAGATAGCTACATACCTCATACTTTAATTTTCTCCTTACCCAAACCAAGTAAGACAGGGAACAAATAGACCGTTGCCAAGTAACAAATAATCATGGTTGCTGCGATAAGCGCACCCAGTTTCATTTGTGGGTACAAATTTGCAGATAGCAATACCAAGAAACCACCCACTACAACGATAGTGTTGAACAAAATCGCATGACCCACACTGTGATTAGTATTAATCACGCTTTCTTCATAGCTATGGTTTGCCATACTTTCTTCATGATAACGGTGCAAATAATGAATCGCAAAATCCACACCAATACCCAGTGCCATAGAACCTGTAAGTGCTGTTGCCAAGTCCAAAGGAATACCAAGATTACCCATGGTGCCGTAGTTTACAGTTACAGCAAGTGATACAGGTATCATTGCAATAAAGGCAATCAGTAAACGTCTAAACATCAACCAACACAGTAAAAATATAGCTAATACCGATAATGCAAGTGATGTCACCTGACCATCAATAATCATCTTCGCTAAAGCATCCAAGGTATAACCCGTACCTGCCCACTTGACAGTGTACCCCCCTGATTTAGGGAACCAAGCTGCTGTTTTATCTTGCAAACGTTCCAAAATCTTCGCAACAGCTTCCGTGCTATCACTTTTCATGTTAATCACCACATGTGCCTCGCGATAATCACTGGTCATAAACTTCTCAAAGTCATCAGGCGCACCAGAAAATGAATAAAGAAGCAAATATTGCGCTGCTAAATCAGAAGAATCAGGTACACGGTAATATGCAGGGTCATCTTCGTTAAGTGCCTTATTCATTATCATCAAAAATTCAGCAATCGATGATGTATCACCAACCAATGGATCCTTCTCAATCTCTGCCTGCAAATCGACAATTTTTTGTAAGAAATCAGGCTCTAATAGACCATTTTCCTTACCCGTATCAATCATAATATCCAAGCTGGTTGTACCCGCAAAATGTTTATTCAACACTTCATCAGCATGACGAACAGGGTCCTCTGGCTTAAATTGTGCCACCATAGATGCATCTACCGTTATAAAGCTTGCACCATACACCGACACCGCTACCAATATCGCAAAAAATGCCATGATACGCTTAGGAAACTTCAAAATAGCCTTACTCGACCAATCCACATAATCGGTAAACAATGGTTTTCTATCAGCATGTCCATCTTTTTCAGGTAACACCATTAAAGCCGCAGGGAATAAGGTCAGTGTAATAATAAGCGCATAAGCAATACCGATTGTGGCAAATACTCCAAACTCTTGAATCGGTGGCAAATCAGAGGTCAGCATAGATAGGAAACCAGCTCCAGTGGTTACCGATGTCATCACCATAGGTTTCCAAAGTTCATGCATCACTTCTACTATACGCTCTTTTCTATGCGCATACTCAGAAAAATGTGCCAATAATCGCTCTCGACTTAAAAAATGGACCGCATCAGCAATACCAATCGCCATAATCAATATTGGTAACATGGTAGTGATAGTATAAATACTGTAACCCAATGCAGCCATAGTACCAACCGTCCATATTTCTGCGATTAATACTGTAAGCAAAGGTAGTACAACACCACGTGGTGAGCGAAATGAAACATACAACAAAATAATTAATAAAAGTATAATAATTGGCTGCATACGCGTCATTTCTTGCGGCATATACACACCAAATACCCCTTCAATCACAGGGCGACCAGAAATAAAGAATTCTTCGTTACCACCACGCGCCTTCAAAGCTTCAACTTTATTTTTTACAAGGTCATAAATCTCCGCATATGTTTCACGTGCATTGGGCTGAGGGCGAACGGCTAACACCGTACCCACGCCATCTTTAGAAACAATCACATCTTCATAGATACCAAACTCATGCATACGTTGTTTGATATGATCAATTTCTTCTTGGGTTTGCGGCACACCATCCATAAATGGTTCCACATCAAGACCAGACGCAGAGCCACGTATATCTTTAATCGTGGATAGAGACAACAAGTCATTCAGTGAGAGTGTACGCAACAAAGGTTGCTCACCCAGCCAATCCGTCAATTCTTGCACCAAAGCTAGGGTATGTTTGTTATACACACCTTCTTCTTTGTTCAGAATCCCAATAATCACCAAATCACTACTACCAAATTTCTCATCCAGCACTTGTTTATTGATATAAGCATCACTCTGTTTGGGCAACATAGCATCCGTATCGGTTTCGATATGAATAGATCGCATTTGATTGGCAGCCATGGCTGTAATTACGAACAAAAGCAACAGAACTACTTTGGGGTGTTTAAGAATCCAAGTAAATAACTTATGCATATTTTATTCCTTATTTCCCGCGATAGCCGCGCTTAATCATACGCTCGGTAAACAAGCGATCGGACAAACCTGTATTGTATTGATGGTCAGATAAGATGAGCTCTGTTTTATGATTGGTTTGTACATTGGTCATTAAACCACCTGTCGCTGTCCAAATACCATCTATCTGCTTGATACCTGTAGATACCAAATGTTTAAGCTCCTTACCTTTTCTGTCCCAAAAATCTACTTTGATGTACATATAAATATCTTTACGCACAGTGTAGCGTACTTTGGAATACCCTAAGTCTTTCTTCAGTTGATCTGTTTTGGGCTCTGCATCAACTACCCAAACATCAAAACCATCCACCTTGTCAGAGCCCACCAATGTCCAGTTATAATCACCAAGTTCAGGTGTAGTTTTAATATCTTCAAAGGTAAAGTCTGTACCCATAAAGTAGTCACCACGATCAGAAGAGGAAATACGACGCACCTTCTTCAGCGCAGGTAAATATAGCCACTGATCATCATCTTTGGCTTCATCAGCATAATCCCAAGTCAACATAGCTGTATCACGCACATTGGCAGGTGCTAAAAAATAAGACACTGATTTGCTATCCAAACCATAATCTTTACTAAAAGAAATCATTTTACGTTCTCGCACATTGCCCCGCTTATCAATAAGACGCTGTGTGGTTTTTTTAATCAAGTCATCCCCATCATCACGAGCTTCAACCAGCTTCATCACTTGCAAACCTGTTGTCGGCTCACTGGCATAAAGCGGCGATACCACCACGGTCAACGCAGCCAAAGCCGATAAAATTATCTTCTTCATACTCATACATTACTCCTTTTGTAAAACACTTTATATGCTAGAAATAGAATGACAGACCATACTGTTGTGCGTAGAGCCATTGCACCCACTGTGCGAGACTCATACGGTATATCAACAATCAGAATGCTCAGCCCTAATGCTAAAAATACTGCTACAATACCCATCAATATAGCTGCTGCTAACCACAGTGACCACGCTTTATTCATCCAAAACGCAATACCTGTGATCACGTAAAAGAACCCAGAGACAAAGTTAAACCAAAGCACAAATGGCACATAATCACCTGCGGCAATTCGTGCCTCCTCACTCCAAAACAATACTGCACCACCCGACTTAATCGTGAGCAAGCCGAATGCAACTGCAACAAACCCAATAACAATTCTAACCACGCCGCACCTTTTCTTATGCTTATCATTCATACATTTTACTCCTTAAAAACACTTAAATCACCTTAAATCCATCAATGTTGCTGCCAGCTTTTTCAATACTTGAACAGTGACAGCCTTGTCATCATCGGATACACCTTGAACGAGCTCATTTTGAAAGCCTGAAGCCATAGGGAATGCTGTTTCTAGCATCGCATATCCTTCATCTGTCAATTTTATATTCATACACCTTCTATCATCTGGATTCACCACTCGAGCGACCAAACCTTTCTTCACCAACCCATCAATGCGCCGTGTAATGGTTGTTTTGTCACGCATCATTAATTCAATAATTCTTGCTTGCGTAACCGTTCCTTCATTCATTAAACGCACCAGAATGGCAAAGTCTTGAGCAACAATATTTAAACCAACCTTCGCAAATCGCCTTTCAATTTCTTCAGTCATCAAATATGACACCCGATTAATATAAAAACCCAAAACTTGCTCTAACTTAAAATCTTTTAGTCCATCCATAATACTCTCCTCAAGACCGAACCTTAAATTATTTAGTTTCATTATACAACTATCTTATCATGCAACAGTTGTGTCGTCTGCTTTTAGCAACCCATTCCTTTATTTTTTAATAACATCGCTTCATCCATGACAAAAGCATAGAAATTGATTATGATGCGCCCCCTTTCAAAAATTGATGTAAAAAAGTGAAACATTTTTCTTATTGGAGCCGCTGATGACGCAAATGCCGAAAAAGCAAGGATTATACAACGCACAACACGAGCATGACGCATGCGGTGTTGGTTTTGTTGCCCACATTAAAAACCAAAAAAGTCATGATATTGTTGAAAAAGGCTTAGAAATTCTGCTCCGTTTAACGCATAGGGGCGCAGCAGGTGCAGACCCACGTGAAGGTGATGGTGCAGGTATTTTGATTCAGATTCCTGATGATTTTTTCCAAGCCGTTGCACCAGACTCTGATATTACATTACCTGCGGCAGGTGAATATGGTGTAGGCATGATGTTCTTGCCACAAGATGATGCGCATCGTGCTGCTTGCGAAAAAATTATTGAAGATACCATCACAGCAGAGGGTCAAACTGTTCTTGGCTGGCGTGATGTACCCGTAGATGCTGTACGTGCTGATTTGCCTGAAAGTGTATTGGCATGTGAGCCTGTTACACGTCAAATCTTTGTAGGAAAAGGTAGCAACTGCGTTGATCAGCAAGCATTTGAGCGCAAATTATTTGTCATTCGTAAAATCTTTGAAAACCAAATTGCTGATAAAGCATTTGATGATAAAGCCAAATTTTATGTGAACTCATTATCTACACGCACGATTGTGTATAAAGGTATGTTCTTATCACATCAAGTCGGTGCATATTTTACCGACTTATCCGATGCCCGCATGAAATCAGCACTGGCATTGGTGCATCAACGTTTCTCCACCAATACCTTCCCATCTTGGGAACTTGCCCATCCTTTCCGCATGGTCGCTCACAATGGCGAAATCAATACAGTTCGCGGTAACATCAACTGGATGAATGCCCGCCGCCATTCCATGAAATCCAAATACTTGGGTGATGATTTGGATAAAGTTTGGCCATTGATTCCTGAAGGGCAATCGGATACTGCGTGTTTTGATAACGCTTTAGAACTTTTGGTCATGGGTGGTTACTCTCTCACCCATGCTGCCATGCTACTTATTCCCGAAGCATGGTCTGGCAACAACCTGATGGATGAAAAACGCAAAGCATTCTACGAACATCATGCTGCATTGATGGAGCCATGGGATGGTCCTGCTGCTGTTGCATTTACCGATGGCATTCAAATTGGTGCAACACTGGACAGAAATGGACTACGCCCTGCACGTTACTTGATTACCGATGATGATTTGGTGGTGATGGCATCCGAAATGGGTGTTTTGGACATTCCAGAAGAAAAAATCATCAAAAAATGGCGTTTACAACCAGGAAAAATGTTCCTGATTGATTTGGAAGAAAGCTGCATTATTGATGACTCCGACATCAAAGATGCCCTAGCACTTGAACGTGACTACAAAAAAATCTTGGCTGAAACCCAAATTCAAATTGAAGATTTGGATGTGGATGTTGAAGTCAAACAACCGCAACATGATGACTTATTAAATAAACAACAGGCATTTGGTTATACCAAAGAAAACCTCAAGTTTTTAATGGCACCCATGGCAATTACAGGTATGGAAGCCACTGGCTCTATGGGCAATGACACACCACATGCAGTGCTGTCCAATCGCGCCAAACCATTGTATAACTATTTCCGTCAGTTGTTTGCCCAAGTCACCAACCCACCCATTGACCCTATTCGTGAAGAAATGGTGATGAGCCTAACATCTTTCATTGGCCCCAACCCTAACTTACTTGGCTTGGATGACGAAGAACCAACGCTACGTTTGGAAGTCCATCAACCAATTTTGACCAATCAAGACTTGGAAAAAGTTCGCAATATTCATGAAGCCACCCAAGGTAAGTTCCGCACATTGACTTTATCTATGTGTTACCCAGCAGACTCTGGTGCTGCGGGTATGGGTGTTGCCATTGAAAGTTTATGCAAGCAAGCCGAACGCGCTGTATTGGATAAATTCAATATCATCATCCTTAGTGATAGAGATATGGATGAGCAGCATATCCCTATCCCTGCATTATTGGCTACATCTGCTGTGCACCAACACTTGATTGCCAAAGGTTTACGTGTGGAAACAGGGCTTGTTATTGAAACAGGTTCTGCTCGTGAAGTGCAACATTTTGCAACGCTTGCTGGTTTTGGTGCAGAAGCTGTTAACCCATATTTGGCATTTGAAACATTGATTGATATGCATAGCCGTGGGCACTTACCTAACGATGTGGCTGTTTCAGATATTGAGCCACGCTTTATCAAAGCTGTGGGCAAAGGTTTGTACAAAGTCATGTCCAAAATGGGTATTTCAACCTATCAATCCTATTGTGGTGCACAAATCTTTGAAGCCTTTGGTTTATCTTCAGAGTTTGTCGATAAATATTTCAAAGGCACTGCCACCCAAATTGAAGGCGTTGGTCTTGATGAGATTGCAAAAGAAGCTGTGATGCGTCATCAACTTGCCTATGGCAACTCTATGATTCATAAGAAAATGCTTGATGTAGGCGGCGAATACGAATGGCGTGTACGCGGTGAACAACATGCGCTTACCCCTGAAGCGATTGCCAAGCTGCAACATGCTATCCGCACCAACAACTATGACTTATACAAAGAATTTGCCGATATGATTAACAACCAAAAAGGTCGTTTAATCACCTTGCGCAGCTTGTTTAAATTCAAAAAAGGCAACAGCATTCCTTTGAGTGAAGTTGAGCCTGCAACCAATATTGTCAAGCGTTTTGCCACAGGTGCCATGTCCTTTGGTTCCATTTCGCATGAAGCGCACAGCACATTAGCCATTGCCATGAACCGTTTGGGTGGTAAATCCAACACAGGTGAAGGTGGTGAAGAGGTTGAGCGTTTTACACCACTAGCCAATGGCGATTCCATGCGTTCTGCCATTAAGCAAGTGGCATCAGGGCGTTTTGGTGTGACTGCTGAATATTTAGCGAATGCAGACCAAATTCAAATCAAGATGGCACAAGGCGCAAAACCTGGTGAAGGTGGGCAGTTGCCTGGACACAAAGTGGATAACCGTATTGGTAAAGTACGCCACTCTACACCAGGCGTGGGTTTGATTTCTCCTCCACCCCATCATGATATTTACTCCATTGAAGATTTAGCACAATTAATTTTCGACCTTAAAAACACCAACACCGATGCTGATATTTCTGTGAAATTGGTATCTGAAATTGGTGTGGGCACAGTAGCTGCTGGTGTGGTTAAAGCACATGCCGACCATGTGGTGATTGCAGGTCATGATGGTGGCACAGGTGCATCACCTATGACATCCATTAAATACGCAGGTTCTGCATGGGAAGTGGGACTAGCTGAAACCCAACAAACATTATTATTGAATCGCTTGCGTAGCCGCACACGTTTACAAGCTGATGGACAAATGCGTACAGGACGTGATGTTGCCATTGCTGCATTACTTGGTGCCGATGAAGTTGCATTTGGTACCATTGCGTTGATTGCTGAAGGTTGTGTGATGATGCGTAAGTGTCACCTCAACACCTGCCCTGTAGGTGTAGCAACACAAGATGCCGAGCTTCGCAAAAAGTTTGTCGGTAAACCTGAAGATGTGGTCAACTATTTCATGTATGTAGCTGAAGAAACCCGTGAAATCATGGCTGAATTGGGCTTTAAAACCTTTGATGAAATGATTGGTCGCGTGGATATGTTGGATACGGATGATGCCGTACGGCATTGGAAATCGGAAGGCATTGATTTATCACCTGTTTTCCACCAAGTGGAATCTTCGGACAATAAATCACATAGCCAAAGCCAAGACCATGGTTTGGATACCTTAATTGATAATAAGCTGATTGCTGAAGCACAACCTGCTTTGGAAAATAAAACACCAGTAGTCATCAATACTGATATTTGTAATGTTGACCGTAGCTTTGGTACTATGCTTTCAGGCAAGGTTGCCAAGAAATATGGTCATGCTGGTTTGCCAGAAGATACGATTGTTATCAATGCTAAAGGTACTGCTGGTCAATCGCTGGGTGCTTGGCTTGCACGTGGTGTATTCATTAACCTTGTCGGTATTGGTAATGATTACGTCGGTAAAGGTTTATCGGGAGGTCGTATTACCATTCGCCCACCTGAAGAGACTCCCATCAAAGCGGAAGAAAACAGCATTGTAGGTAATACTGTTCTATTTGGTGCTATAGATGGTGAAGCTTATTTTAATGGTATTGCTGGTGAGCGTTTTGCTGTGCGCAACTCGGGTGCTGTTGCCGTTGTTGAAGGTGTAGGCGACCACGGCTGTGAGTACATGACAGGTGGCACGGTTGTTATTCTTGGTGAAACAGGTCGCAACTTTGCTGCAGGTATGTCTGGTGGTATGGCATATGTATTTGACGCATCAGGTGCATTTGAACAACGCTGTAATATGGCGC
>JALSZC010000014.1 GCA_027059605.1 Ghiorsea sp.
TCCATGGTCAACCGTTATACATCCGAGCGCAAAATTCGCTCTGATGATGCATATACACCTGGAAATATAGGTGGCAAACGACCTGATAGAGCAGTCACCGTCTATGCCCAGCGTGTACGCGAAGCATTTAAGGGTGTACCCGTGGTGATTGGTGGCATTGAAGCCAGTTTAAGGCGCATTGCCCACTATGATTATTGGTCAGACAAGGTTCGCCGCTCCGTGCTTATGGATTCCAAAGCGGACATTTTGGTCTATGGCAATGGTGAACGCCAAATCATTGAAATTGCCCACCGCTTGGCTGCTGGTGAAGATATAAAATCCATGAAACACATTCGTGGCACAGCCGTGATGATGAATGGTGTGCCTGATGGTTGGATTGAGATTCCTAGTACCGATGTGGATGAAGTCGGTCTGCCTTTTCAGCATCCAGACCCTTATGCCATGACAGGCGCAGATAAAGCTTGCGATGAAAAACAATTACATCGAATCCGTGAGCAAGTACAACCCGTATCCATTTTAGACATCAAACAACATCGTGATACCACGGTGATTCGTATGCCATCCTATGAAGCTGTTGCCGAGGATGAAGTGCTCTATGCTCATGCTTCGCGCTTGCTGCATTTGGAAACCAATCCGGGCAATGCTAGAGCCTTGATTCAACGCCATGGCAACCGAGAGGTATGGATTAACCCACCAGCTATTCCTTTGACCACTGAAGAGCTGGATAGCGTGTTTGATTTACCGTATTCACGGCTTCCTTATGTGGGTTATGGTGACATCAAAGCCAAAGCAACCAAGATTCCAGCCTATGAAATGATCAAAAATTCAGTCAACATTATGCGTGGTTGTTTTGGCGGCTGTACATTTTGCTCCATTACCGAGCATGAAGGGCGAATTATTCAAAGCCGTTCTGAAAAATCAGTGCTGAAAGAAGTGGCTGCGATTCGAGATAAAACACCCAACTTTACAGGCGTGATTTCCGATTTGGGTGGCCCAACTGCCAATATGTACCGCCTGAAATGCAAATCAGCGGAGATTGAAGCATCTTGTAGGAAACCATCATGTGTGTTCCCTGATATTTGTAAGAATATGGGCACAGACCATAACCCACTGATTCAGCTTTACCGTAAAACACGTGAACTTAAAGGCATCAAACGTGTATTTATCGCATCAGGGCTGCGTTATGACTTGGCGGTGAAATCACCTGAATACATCAAAGAATTGGTGACTCATCATGTGGGTGGTTATCTGAAAATTGCGCCTGAACATACCGAAGATGCACCGTTGGACAAAATGATGAAACCGGGCATTGGCACATACGACAATTTCAAAACATTATTTGATAAATTTTCTAAAGAAGCAGGTAAAAAACAGTATCTCATCCCGTACTTTATTGCAGCCCACCCAGGCACAACCGATGAGGATATGCTTAGCCTTGCTTTGTGGCTCAAGCAAAACAACTACAAAGCCGACCAAGTGCAAGCCTTTTTGCCATCACCCATGAGTACGGCTGCTGCTATGTATCGCTCTGGGCGCAATCCTCTTAAAGCGATTAGCCGTGTTAAACCACGGTACAAAGAAGAAGTGTTTGTACCCAAACGCAAAAAACAGCGAGATTTGCATAAAGCATTCTTGCGTTATCACGATAAAGACAACTGGCCTATGCTTAGAGATGCACTGAAAAAAATGGGGCGTGCAGACCTCATTGGCTCAGGCGAACATCAGCTTATCCCTGCCTACCAATCTGCCCCACTCAAACAAGGCAGCCATAAACAAAGCACAAATTTTCGCACCCAACACAGTCGTGTAGAGCGCAAATCCAAGCAACATCAACCCCGCCACCGCAAACGGCGGTGACATAAAAAAAGACCTTATAAAGCTGTGCCTTATAAGGTCTTCAAAGTATTCAAATTCTTCGTTAAGCCTGTTTTCGTCTGGACAATAAACCCAAACCCAACAATACTAACATCATCAAAAGTGGTGTGGGCAGGGAACCAGAAACACAGCCTTCCAAGCCCTCATCACCTTCTCCACCACCACGTGGCGCACCTGCTGGTGGAGGTGTTGGAATAACACGGACAACTGCAATATTATGTGTACTTGCTGCCGCACCAGCGGGAAGCTGATTAATTTGTATGCTTCCATTGCTCTTTAAAGTCCAATCTGTTGATGCAAGTGCAACAGGAACATTACTGTATGTGTCTATTGCATATACTGTTGATGTTGAAGCTGCACCACCTGCTTTATAAGTTAGTGTAATCGGAGCTGCAAGCGTTGGGTCAGCATAAATATCAATAGCCACATTCCCTAACAACTGACTACCTGCAGGAATGACCAAGCTATTTGGTGCTGCCACCTCAACTGCTTGAGCATCACCAACAACATATACATTTGCTAAAGCTTTGCCGCCTGTCGCTTTGGTAAATGGTGTAACTGCAGCAAAATTAAAATCTGTTGCCCCACCACTCACTTCTTGCGCATTATTAAAACCATCACCATCACTATCGGATAAGGCAAGGTTTGCACCACTGCGCCAAGTGTTTGCTATGGGTAACACAGCATTACCGCCACTTGGGTTGCCTGAATGGCATGCTCCACATGAAACCGCAGCTCCATTACCTAAACCTGCATTTAAAGGCCCAACATATGAACTTTGTGCATACGCTAAGCTAGATGCCAAGAGACTGCTAGATAACAAAGCTATGCGTAACACTTGTTTCACAAGCTTAACTTGCAGCATCATGACTTACCTTTTTTCGACGCACAAAAAAGCCTAATGACACTAGCGCAAACACCATCATAAACGGTGTTGATAATGAACTTGTAATGCAGCCAGTCGTTGATGCTGTACCATTCGTCAAAACAGGTGCAGCAGCAGTCGCAGGAAGTGTGCGTACAACTACAATATCAGCAGGAAAAGTAGAACCTGCTGGCAAAGCCATAATTTTTAGTGAGCCATCCACACCTGATGTCCAATCTGTAGATGCTAGTGCCGTTCCAGCACCTGCTGCATCCACAGTATAAACAGTATCTGTTGTCCCTACACCACCTGCTTTAAAATAAATGGTATCTGCTTGGTTTAATGTGACCTTAATTCCACCTAAAATCTCTTTGCCTGTGCCTGCAAGTCCATTTGGGTCAGTAAATGTTACTGAAACTGCCGTTGTGTCTGCGAGTGCTTTCACATTTGCGTCACCATTGGCAGCAGCCGCTTTGGTAAAAGGTGATGTTGTAGCAACATTAAACTCTGTTGCAGCTCCATTCACTTCAAACTTATTGATATATCCATCGCCATCGCTATCGGATGTCGCAATTAAAGTAAAATCACCTGCTGTACGTGCCGCACGATATGTGTTTGCCATAGGGAAAGTTGCAGTTGATGAACCCGTAGCACCATTATGACATGCATCACAAGAAACAGATGCGCCATTGCCTAACTGACTATTCACTGTGTTTTCAAAACCCGAACTCGCCATCGCTGTTGTTGCATAAGCTGTAACCAAACCCACTGCAGCTAAGCTTGTTAATACTTTTTTGTTCATGTTATTCCTCCATGAATGTGTAAAATGAATTGAAAAAAAAGCCCCCTGAAATACATATATTCCAAGGGGCTTGATTTTACATATTAAAACTTAGTCTTTTTTGCGACGAACAAAAAAGCCCAAAGTCAACATCGCTAAAACCATCATCAATGGTGTTGTTGCTGCAGATGTTACACAACCTCCGCCACCACTTGAAGATGCAACTACAGCATTAGGATCCACGTTTGGATCTGTACCATCAAGAATTTCTTGTGCGTTACTTACACCATCACCATCACTATCCGCATTTGCTAATGACGTTTGCTGAGTTGTTGACAGTGGAAGTGCCGCAGGCGACCCTGCAATTGTTTTCCAGCTTGCTGCTAATGCCGTGACTCCTTTATCTGTTCCCCCACCTGCTGTACTATGGCAAGCTAAACAATCTGTATAATTTGACCCAATTGCTTTATTTAGCTCAGGTAAATATGCTGCTTGTGCTGAGGCTGTGGTTGCACCCATGGTTAATGCGCCTGCAATTGCTGCTGCTGTAATAATTTTTTTCATATTTTTCTCCTTTTAATAAATCAGTGTATTAAAAATTAATTTCGTCAAACCTTGCATACTTGGCTTCAAGCATATGTGATGTCAGGCACACAACTAATCACCAATCTCACTCCAATATCCATAGTTTGGAATCAAAATAGTATCATCATCAAATATACCTTTGTCAATCGCTCTATGGCAAGCATTACAATTGATTAAAGATTTTACCTTAGGGTTATTTTTTACATATTTATCAGGTAAGTCTTTATGTTTACGCTTGATATATGGTACTTCCGTAATGCGTAACGGTGTTACATCTTCGGGAATTGAGCGAACGATTTTTGTTGAGCGTTTATAAAACGAAGTATCTGCAGCGTTATCCACCAAGAACTTAAGCACTTCAACACGATCTTCCTCATCCAACTCCGCATTTTCACCAAAGTGATCTTCCAACGCATCAGGTAACATCAGTTTTTCCCACGAGCGTTTTGGCAGCAAGCCTGGGAAATATGCATAATGACATTCTGAACAGCTATCATTGTACAAATCATTCATCACGGGCTTTACACCTTTGAATCGAAAAAGATTCTCAAAGATATTTCCTGCATATGCCTGACTAGAAAAACCAACAATAGCCATGATTAATAATATTTTTTTCATCTATAAACTCTCTTGTTTCTATTCTTATATTACTTAAAACTTTTGAAAAACGCCAAGAAATTACCTTTTTCCTGGGCGGTACATTCACGGCCATAAGTCCATTTACAATTGCGCTTGAACCATTTTTTAATTTTCTTAGCTTTAGAAAAACGTGGCTCTTGCTCACCTTTACGGTTGGTACTGACTGCTGAAAGTGTCATTGGTGCAATTTCTTTGCCCGTTTTTGCATGTTTGCCAGGCTTCGTCAAGTCCGTGCCATGACAAGTTGCACAACTTCTATCTTTCATCATTTCACCTTTGTGCTCAAAAGGCATGACTTTGGTCCACATTTCCTTACCTGCTTCAGCACTAAAATTTGAAGCGCCTTCAGCTTCGTATTTTGCCATCATTTCAGGAATAGCACTGCCACCTTCTGCTGCATAACCAATGGTGTTTCCCACCAACGGCGTAATCAATAAAGCAGCTGCTAACATCAATGTTTTTTTCATGGATTATATCTCCTATACCTTTATTTAATTATTTGTTTGTTACCAAGTTAAAGCAATGGCTGTAATCATGGCTGCACCACCAAAAATACCTGCTGAAGCATGGTCTGTAGTTGGGTAACCAACTGAGTTATAATCATCCACGGCACTTTTAACCGCAAGGTAATAACCAACAACACCCAGTGTACCTAATAGCACATGCAAATTATCGCGATCAAACAAGCCATCTTCAAGATGGAAGTCATCCCAGTGTGTCCACAAGCCAGTACCAATCGCTGCCGCACCCAACTGCCACGCAGCTTTTGCTGCCTTATAATGCACCGAATTCAGCAAATCAGGGTCATAGCCATCAGGAGCTGTCATACCTGCAAGCGCACCAAATCCCATAGAAGCCAAGCCCAAATACATATGGGTTTGATTAGCGGTAATTACAGGCTTCTCAAAAGCTGAGTCTGGAATATTTGGTGCTACTGAGCGACTTGAAGCTGAAGTTGTACCATTATCAGCAAGCAAAAGCTCTGTGTGCATGTCCTCAATATTTAAATTTAAATCAGCCAATAAAATATTATTATTTGAATCTTGTGCAGCTGCTGTTGTTATAGATACAATCAACATTGCTAACACCGCTATCGGTCGAACAATAAAATGCATAGATCATCCTTTTTCTA
>JALSZC010000015.1 GCA_027059605.1 Ghiorsea sp.
GGGCATGGCAGGGCGGATGCAGATTCGCATTTGGCTATGCCAGAAGTGCATGCTGATTTGGGTACGATTTTACAAGAGGCGGATGCTTTCCCACAACTCTTTGCCAAAGGTTTAAAACATATCATGACTGCCCATGTGGCATACCCTGAAATTAATGAAGGTGTCGCAACATTTTCCAAATATTGGCTGCAAGATATTCTTCGTGAGAAAATGGGTTTTGAAGGGGATGTGTGGAGTGATGATTTATGCATGAAAGGTTGTGGTATGCCTATTCCTGAAGCTGCTGAAAAAGCTATGGATGCGGGTTGTACGGTGCTTTTGGTTTGTGAGCCTGATGGTGCACAAGAATTTATGCAGGCGTTTACATAAAATGGCAGCCAAATCTTTATATATTTGTGGCTCTTGTGGCTCTGAACAACGCAAATGGCAAGGGCAATGCCCAGATTGCCATGAGTGGAACTGTATTTCTGAACAAGCCGTAGAAGTCACAGGCTTTCGCAATCAAAAACAAACATCTATTGGTAATGCATTAGCCCCTGAACCCATCACTGAAATCAACAGTAAAGATGCACCACGCCGTGTTACCCATATTGAAGAGTTGGATAGAGTGCTTGGTGGTGGTTTGGTGCGTGGTTCCGTCGTGTTGATTGGTGGTGACCCGGGCATTGGTAAATCAACTTTATTATTGCAAGCCAGCGCAAAATTAGCCGAACATCATGGCACAGTTTTGTATATCACAGGTGAAGAATCTGCTCGCCAAGTGCATTTAAGAGGCGAGCGCATTGATGCTTTACATGAAAAACTACAACTGACCACATCATGCGACTTGGAAGCCATGCTTTCCACCATTGCCAAGTATAAACCACACACCGTTATTATTGATTCCATTCAAACCACCGTAACCAGCCAACTATCATCTGCACCAGGCACTGTATCTCAAGTCCGTGATTGTGCGGCGGCTTTAATTGCAAGTGCTAAACAACTGGGACATGCGCTTATTTTGGTCGGGCATGTCACCAAAGATGGTAGCATTGCTGGCCCTAGAGTATTGGAACACATGGTAGATGCTGTGTTGTACTTTGAAGGCGATAGGGGACATAACCACCGTGTTTTAAGGGCTGTGAAAAATCGTTTTGGCCCTGCAGGTGAAATTGGCGTGTTTGAAATGAGCGATAAAGGTTTGACGGGGATTCGTGATGCTTCACGCCTGTTTTTAGCCGAACGCGCTGTGGATGTGCCAGGTTCAGTGGTGGTGGCGTGCATGGAAGGAACACGCCCGATTTTGGTGGAAATCCAAGCTTTGGTTGCACCAACCGTGTATGCCACACCCAAACGCTCAACCGTGGGTGTGGATGCCAATAGGGTAGCCATGCTCACCGCAGTATTGGAACGTAGGGTAGGTATTCCTCTAGGTACGCAAGATATTTATGTGAATGTGGTCGGTGGTGTCAAATTATCCGAGCCTGCATCGGATTTGGGCGTGGTGCTGGCTATTTTATCGGCATTTCAAGAAAAACCATTACCATCAGATTTGGTGGTATTTGGTGAAATTGGTTTAACGGGTGAAATTCGTGCGGTGGGTGCGCCTGAAGCCAGAGCCAAAGAAGCTGCCAACCTCGGCTTCTCACAACTGCTTTTACCACAGGGTAACCAAACAAGGGTGCAGGAAGCCAATATCGCTGCTATCCTACGCCCATCCAAAGAAGGTCGCACTTGGCAACATATGCCAGCCAAACATTTAAGTCATGCTGTGCAGCTTGCATTTTAGCCATGAATTCAAACGTTTAGACCTTCAATAATAACGAGGCTGATGTGAATTACTTTGATTACATCCTCATAACCATCGTGGGTTTATCCATGGTGTTATCGATTTGGCGTGGTTTTGTGCGCGAAATCATTTCACTCATTGGCTTAATTTTAGCCTTTTTTATTGCTGGACGTATGTCAGCAGATGTCGGTGCCTTGCTTCACGACTGGATTGAAAACAATACCATTGCCAATGTCGCAGGTTTTGTGCTTATTTTTGTCTTTATCATGATTGTTGTTGGTATCATCAGTGCTTTAATTCGCAAATTGGTGGATATGGCTGACTTAACAGCAACAGACCGCACTTTGGGCGTGTTTTTTGGTGCTGCACGAGGTGTATTTCTTATTGGTGTTGCCTTTCTAGCTTACACCTCTTATGCCAAACCCGACCAAACTTGGATGCAAAAAAGCCTACTCACCCCATACGCCCTACAACTGAGCGACCTTATTGGTAAAACTATACCCAAGGATTACCCCCTATCGACCCAAGAAGGTGCAGCTAAAGCGCAGCTTCCATCGGTAAAACAAGTTGTACAAAGCACTGTAGAAACAGCCAAGGACCATATTTCAGACCAAGACCAAGAAGCCATGAAATCGCTTTTATTAGACACCATTAAGGATAATAAACCATGAGCAACAGCAGCTTAAACGAAACCCACTTCGATGATGATCATTTCCGCGATGAATGCGGTGTGTTTGGTGTATTAGACCACCCAGAAGCCGCCAACCTGACTTACCTAGGGCTTTATGCACTGCAACACCGTGGTCAAGAATCCACAGGCATTGTATCCACCGATGGCACCAACTTTAACAACCATCGCGGTATGGGTTTAGTCTCGGATGTGTATCAAAAAGAAGATATTGATAAGCTGGAAGGGCGCATTGCTATTGGTCATGTGCGTTACTCTACAGCAGGTGATTTGGGGCTACGCAACTGCCAACCATTTATGTACCAATATGCACACGGTGGTATTGCCATGTGCCACAACGGTAACATTATCAATGCTGAAGCTTTGCGCAAAGAGCTTGAAAAAAACGGCTCTATCTTTCAATCCACCTCAGACACCGAAGTGATTATCCACTTGCTTGCCAAGAGCCAAGGAGTAAGTACTCGCGAACGTTTAACCGAAGCTGTGCAACGTTTAGAAGGTGGTTTTTCCGTATTATTGATGACTGAAACACGTTTGTTTGGTGTGCGTGACCCTAATGGTATTCGCCCACTTGCGCTTGGTAAATTGGATGGCTCTTGGGTGATGGCAAGTGAAACCTGTGCTTTTGACTTGGTAGGTGCTGAGTTTGTGCGTGATGTTGAAGCTGGTGAATTGGTGGTGGTTGACCCTGATGGCACGCTACGTTCATATTTTCCTTTCGAAAAACCTGAAATGAAATTTTGTGTGTTTGAATATGTTTATTTTGCACGCCCAGACTCCACACTTGAAGGTGTAAACGTATATCAAGCCCGTCATAATATTGGTGTTGAGCTTGCCAAAGAATCTTATGTTGATGCCGACATGGTGATTCCTGTTCCTGATTCAGGTGTGCCACCAGCTATGGGTTTTGCCCTAGAAGCAGGTATTCCGTTTCAAATGGGTTTGATTCGTAACCATTATGTAGGGCGCACATTTATTGAGCCTAAACAAAGTATTCGTAACTTTGGTGTAAAACTTAAATTGAACCCCAACCGTGATATGATTGCAGGTAAACGTGTTGTATTGGTGGATGATTCTATCGTACGCGGTACAACCAGCCGAAAAATTGTAGAAATGGTGCGTGCCGCTGGTGCAAAAGAAATCCACATGCGTATTTCAAGCCCACCAACCAAACATTCATGTTTTTATGGTATCAATACCCCAACTTCTGAAGAGTTGATGGCAAATCAAATGAATTTGGATGAAATGTGTAAGGCCATTGGTGCAGATTCTTTAGCCTTTGTATCCCATGAGGGTTTATTTAAAGCTGTAGGCAAACCACGTGAGCAACATTGTGATGCATGTTTTTCTGGTGATTACCCCGTGGCTATTGATGAAAAACGCTCACCACAACTCTCACTATTACGTTATTACGATAAACGCCCATCGTGAAACCCAACCACCATCCGCTTGAACACCTATGGCACGCAACAAAATGGTCGCTTGCGGGTTTAAAAGCGGCATGGCAATACGAACAAGCTTTTCGCATTGAAATCATTGCTTCATTATTCATTGTACCCCTTGCTTTTTACTTGGGTGAAGGGGCTGTTGAACAAGTTTTAATGCTTGGTGCTTGGCTGTTGGTGATAATTGTAGAGCTTTTAAACTCTGCCATTGAAGCAACTGTTGACCGCATTGGTACAGAACATCATGAATTATCAGGTCGCGCCAAAGACCTTGCCTCGGCTGCTGTATTGTTGTGCAACATTACTTTTATGGGCACTTGGGCAATACTTTTACTCAACTAAATGTCTTGGAAAGCTAACCCCTATATTCGATTGATGCGTATCGATAAACCCATTGGCACATTTTTATTGCTGTGGCCAACTTTATGGGCATTGTGGTTTGCTACAAATGGACAACCAGACCCTTTGATTCTTATTGTATTTGTCACCGGTGTATTTCTCATGCGTGCAGCAGGCTGTGTGATTAACGATTTTGCAGATAGAAAAGTCGATGGTAAAGTCAAACGCACTGCCCACCGCCCGCTTGCTACAGGCGAAGTAACATCCAAGCAGGCATTGTTGTTATTCTTTGCTTTAATTGCGCTGGCTTTTGCACTGGTATTAACCTTGGATTGGAAGACCATTGTTTTATCGGTTGTCGCACTTTTTTTAGCCGCGCTTTACCCCTTTATGAAACGCTATACCCATTTGCCACAAGTATTCTTGGGTGCTGCATTTGGTTGGGCAATTCCTATGGTTTATATGGCAAGCACAGGAGGCATTCCCTTTGAAGCATGGCTGTTATTTATCGCCAATATATGCTGGGTATTGGCGTATGACACCATGTATGCCATGGTCGATTATGATGATGATATAAAAATTGGTGTGAAATCAACAGCCATATTGTTTGGTAAATACAATGCACTTTGGATTGGTATCTTCCAGCTAATATTTTTAAGTATCATGCTTTATTTGGGTAATATTTATCAGCTTGGTTTTCCTTATTTGGTTGCACTTGGCTTGGCTACGGCTTTGGCTATATACCAACAAAAGTTGATTGCTTCATGGCAACGTGACTTATGCTTCCAAGCCTTTCTGAATAATAATATGCTCGGATTTATTTTGTTTATAGGTATATTACTCAGCTATGCTTAAATATCTATCACTCTGCTGCATGCTACTCATCCCTTGTGTCACATGGGCATCGGGAGGCTATGACAACGGTACGCCTGCAGGTGAAGGAAAGTTAGATATTGAACTCACTCTCAACCCGGGTGATGTAATTGATAAAGGACAAAGTTATATTGTTTGGGGATATGGGCTAACGAATAAGCTAGACTTTCATGGTTATATATCCCATGAAGCTGGTGGTACAGACCAAATTTATTATGGTTTCATGTATAATTTTTATCATAGCCCACGTTTAGACCTATCGACAGCCCTAGGCATTCGCCACCGTGAAAAAACGGATGACCTCTATTTACCACAGTTACTCTATACCATACGCATACAAAATGGGTACGATATTATTGGTAGCCTTGTCAATGTATACCGTACAGACTTCGGCACTAACCTTGGACAAACCTATGATGTGGCATTTCGTATACCTATTCCTCAAAGGCTAACACCTAATACCATCAGCGATGCAAAACTAGCTATAGGAGCATTTAGAAATTTGGGTGGCAATATTTATCCCACATACAGTATCGATTTACGATTTTAAGCCCAAAACCAAATACATAAACTGTGACATCCCTCATGTTTTCAATTTGTTTATCCT
>JALSZC010000016.1 GCA_027059605.1 Ghiorsea sp.
AACAATATTCTATTAACAACACTCAATGCGCGTTATACACATAGTGCAATTGGCTTGCGTTATCTTTATGCCAATATGCAAGAGTTGATGCCTGATACGTCTATCGTGGAATTTACAATTAATGATAATATTCAGGATATTGTAGAAAAAATTTTGATGGCTAAGCCAACTATAGTTGGATTAGGTGTTTATATTTGGAATGCAGAGCAATGCGCAGATTTGGTTGAAACTTTAAAAAAAGTTTATCCAGAAACATTGATTGTTTTGGGTGGCCCTGAAGTTAGCCATTCACCTTTACGTGTTAACTTTGATGCTGCAGATTATATTGTGCAAGGAGAAGGTGATTTAGCTTTTTATCAGCTTGTAAAAGCTATACGCAGTGGGCTTGCACCTACAGAGCGAATTATTCAGGCACCTTTACCCGATATTGCAGCTATTCAAATGCCTTATGAATATTACACGGATGAAGATGTAGCCAATCGTTATATTTATGTGGAAGCATCAAGAGGTTGTCCATTTCAGTGTGAGTTTTGTTTATCTTCCATGGATGAAAAGGTGCGCAACTTTGACATAGATAAGTTTTTAGGCGAACTCGAAACATTGTGGCAACGAGGGGTGCGTAATTTTAAATTTATTGATCGTACATTTAATTTGAATGTCAACATTGCTTCACGTTTATTGGATTTCTTTTTAAGTAAACCAACGCCTTATTTTGTACATTTTGAAGTCATTCCAGACCACTTTCCAACAGCATTAAAAGAGCGTATGACCCAGTTTGAACCTGCAACACTTCAGCTTGAGATAGGCATACAAACATTGAACTTGGATGTTGCCAAAAACATTCATCGCAATTTAAGAATGAAAAAAATTGAAGAAAACATTTATTTTCTTGAACATGAAACAGCAGCACATATGCACTTAGACCTCATCGTGGGTTTACCAGGCGAAGATTTGACAAGCTTTGGACGTGGTTTGAACCAATTATGGGCCATGAGTGCTTCTGAAATTCAAATTGGTATTTTAAAAAAACTCGCGGGAACAACATTACATCGCCATGATGACCTCTATGGTATGGTGTATTCAGATAAACCGCCCTATGATATTCTGAAAAACAATGTGCTCAGCTTTGTCGATATTCAAAACATGAAGCGTTTCGCGCGTTTTTGGAACTTATATTATAACAGTGGGAACTTTAAACGCAGCATTGCTTTGCTGTGGTCAGATGGTGATGTTTTTCAACATTTCTTTGCTTTTTCTTTATGGGTGTATGAACAAACCCATAGCACATGGAAAATATCTTTAGAACGCTTAGCACAGCTCTTATATATATACCGTACGCAAGTGCAGCATGCTGCAGAAGAAGATGTGGCAGCATTATTGCTGAAAGATATTATGAAGCTTGAAGGGCGTAAAGTCCCCAACTTTCTAAAACCATTTGCGAAAGGTTTAGATGTGCATAGGCGGCTGAAGGTTAAGGGTCAAAATAAGCGTCAATTACGCCACACATCCTAAAAGCCTCTAAATAAGCAGCCCTTAAAGTGTGACAAGAATCACATTGTTGGCTATACTGGAAATGGCAACAAGGTGAGAGGTAAATATGGCACTTTATCGCAATTGTTTTTCACAAGAGATATCTTGGTTAAGAGTCTTGGCACATGCGATAGTGATTAGCATATTGGGCTTTTTGGTTCTTACTGAAGTTTTTGAATGGGTTTATATAGTGGATCACCATAATATGACCAAGTTCGTTTATCAGGATACATGGTTTTATATTGGTGTGTTGCTTATCTTAGTTTCAGCATGCTTGCTAGCCTTTTATATATCAAAAAAACAGTGCAAGCAGAATTACTTGAGTTTGCTTGCCAATGCTGTGGAACATTCAGGTGAATCAATTGCTATTGTTGATATGAAAGGTTTGATTCAATATGTAAACCCTGCATTTATATCTTTAACAGGTTATGCGGCGCATGAAGCCATAGGTCAATCAGCGTTAGATTTATTAAGTAGCCCAACCCAATCGAAAAAACAGGTTAAAGAAGCACTGGATAAGTTGCAGCGTGGTGAAAGTTGGCAAGGTAAACTTGTGAATAAAAAGAAAGATGGTCGCTTTTATCCTGTGAGTACATCTGTTTCTCCTGTACGAAACACCAAAGGTGTGGTGACGCATTATGTGGTATTGCAAAATGATGAAACGTTAAATCAAAAGTTACATGAAAAAGAACTTCAAGAAGCAAAAATGAAATCACTTGCCACAGCAGTTGGTGGTATAGCACACGAATTTAATAATATTCTAACGGGCATTATGGGCAATGCATTTTTGATTAAGTTGAAAGAACAGGATCAAGATTTAAAAGATAAGCTGGAGACCATTGAAGGGCTGGGTGATAGGGCGGCAGCTATGGTGCAGCAAATGTTAGTTTATGTGGGGCATGAACTGCAAGGGCATACGCACGTTCATGTTCAGTTAAACCAACTCGTTGAAGCGAGTGTAGCAGTGTTTAACCAAGAAAATGGCATGTATTGCCAATTTCAAGCATATAAAGATGATGTGATGGTTAAGGGTGATGTGACAGCATTAAATGATGCTGTGATGGAAATTTTATGTAACGCTAAAGATGCTGTCGCACAAACCGATTCGCCACAAGTGATTGTTCATGTTGAGGTGATGCCTGCCGATGTTGCCGTACAGTATAAAAGTAACGCAACTGAAACCTATGCTTGTGTTCGTATTATGAATAATGGACCTAAGGTTCCTCAGGGTATTAAAGAGGCTATTTTTGAACCTTTCTTTACAACCAAGGATGTAGGGGAAGGTACAGGTCTGGGGCTTTCTACAGTGTATGGTACAGCCAAAGAACATCATGGTTTTGTTACTTTGGATGATTCTCACAAGTCAGGCTGTACCTTTTTATTATGTATACCAATATATCAGGAAGGTGATACTAGAGCTTTTATGGGTGAAGCGATTTAACCTGTATACAGTGGTTGGAACAACTGTTTTCTGGTATAGTATTTATGTTTGGTTGAGGAGAGTCTGATGACGTTAGAGCCTAAAATGAAATTACTTAAACACAAGCGCACAAAAATTATTGCTACAGTTGGTCCTGCTTGTGCTGATGAAGACAGTATTCGTCAGATGATTCACAAAGGTGTAAATATATTTCGCTTAAACATGTCCCATGGTGAACATGCAGAGCATTATGCAAGCTATCAAATGATTCGTAATATAGCAGCAGAATGTAAAAAACATATTGCAGTGCTTGTAGATTTAAGCGGTCCTAAAATTCGCACGGGGGCATTTAAGAATAATCAAATCCTGTTGGTTAAAGGTGATGGAGTAACCATTACCATGCGTGATGCGGAAGGTGAACCTGGTCTTATACCTTCACAATATAAAAAATTAGCGCATGATGTTTCTGTTGGTCAGCGCATTTTCTTAGCTGATGGGGCAATGGAGCTGGTGGTAGAGAAGGTAGAGAATACGGAAGTATATTGCCGTGTTTTGCAAGGTGGTATATTGGGCAATCATAAAGGTATCAACCTGCCAGACTCCGTAGTGTCAGCACCTTCAATGACTGAAAAAGATTATGATGATGCCATGTTTGCTGTAGGGCTGGGGGTAGATTTTTTAGCATTGTCCTTTGTGCGCCATGTGGATGATATTCATTTATTACGGGCATGGTTAGAAGAGCAGGGCTCGGATATTAGTATTATTGCTAAGGTTGAACGACCTGAAGCCTTAAATGATGCAGGTGCAATTATTGAAGCAGCAGATGCAATTATGGTGGCGCGTGGTGATTTGGGCGTGGAATTGCCGCCAGAGCAAGTGCCCATTACTCAAGATGTATTGATTAAAGAAGCAAGGAAACAATGTAAACCTGTCATTGTAGCAACGCAGGTATTGGAGTCCATGATTGAACATGCACAGCCTACACGTGCTGAAACAACAGATATTTTTCATTCGGTAAGCAGCAGTGCCGATGCAATTATGTTATCTGGGGAAACTGCAGTGGGGAAATACCCTGTTGAATCAGTTGCCATGATGGCGCGGGTGATTATGAATGCAGAGGCGTATTTATGGCACCAAGGAGCCTTCTTTTTTGGAACGGTAAACCAACCCCATCAGTCCGCCTTGCCATTTGGTCACGCTGTAGCACGTTCAACATCATTGTTGTCACGTGATTTGATGGTGCATGGTATTGTGGTATTGTCTGAATCAGGGTGGACAACGGTTACGGTAAGCGCAGAGCGTCCTGAAGCACCAATTTTAGCCGTAACCAGCAGTGAAGAAACATGTCGGCGTACCAACTTGATTTGGGGGGTGATTCCAGTACTTGTTGAGGCAGAAGATATGGGTAGCCATGTAACTCTGGCGAAAAAGCTGGTTAAGACATATAGCTTAGCTAAAATGGGTGATCCGATACTCTTAGTTCAAGGTTTTCACCGCGATGAAGCAGAAAATCGCCCATCAATTATGGTATTGAAAGCCTAAAACAGTTATTGTTTTGCCATGGAAGAAAGAATTATTCATTTAGAGACCAAAAGTGCATACCAAGAACATTTGATTCAAGAGTTGAATGAAGTGGTTATTACGCAGCAAAACCAAATTGATACTTTAACCAAGTCGCTGAACCAACTTCGTGATTATATGCAAAATAATACTGGGCAACAAAGCTCACCTGAACAAGAAGCACCGCCTCCACATTATTGAAACTTGTGTAATGTTTGTTGTTTTATAGTATGCGGCTGACTTCAAGCCTAGGAGGAAGTCAGTGTCTTCATTAACCCCACTTTCAGGAAATATGATTGAGCAAGCATATACATTTGATGATGTATTGCTTGTGCCTCAAGCTAGTAACGTACTGCCAGCTACTGTGCGAACAACAGCACGTTTTACCAATAAAATTTCACTTAATATTCCTGTTGTATCTGCAGCAATGGATACAGTAACCGAATCAGGTACTGCGATTGCACTGGCGCAAGAAGGTGGTATTGGTGTAATTCATAAGAACCTAACACCAGAGCAACAAGCTGATGAAGTACGTAAAGTGAAGCGGTATGAAGCGGGTGTGGTGCAAGAACCACTTACAGCAAGAGAAGATATGACTTTGGAAGAGGTGCGTAATTTAGCTCGTTCGTGTGGTTTTTCAGGCTTTCCAGTGTTAGACAATAGCGGTAAATTAAGCGGCATCATCACCAACCGCGATATTCGTTTTGAAAAAGATAGTCGTAAACATGTCTCAGATATGATGACCAAGCGTGACAAGCTCATCACCATCACATCGGGCACAAGCATTGAGAAATGCAAACAACTGTTCCGCGAGCACCGCATTGAAAAGCTACCTATGGTGAACAAAGCGGGCGAGCTGTGTGGCATGATGACAGTTCGCGATATTGAAAAAGCATCCGAGCACCCCAATGCAGTGCGTGATGATTTGGGTAGGTTATTAACTGCCGCTGCCATGGGTGTTGGCGAAAAAGAAGTGGCGCGTTTTGAAGCACTGCATGAAGCAGGCGTGGATGCGGTGATTGTGGATACGGCTCATGGGCATTCGCAAGGTGTGATTCAGCAAATTGCAGATTTGAAGAAACAATATGGTGATGATGTGCAAATTATTGGCGGCAATATCGCCACAGCAGAAGCGACCAAAGCATTGATTGATGCGGGTGCAGATGCAGTCAAGGTAGGTATTGGCCCAGG
>JALSZC010000017.1:0-9443 GCA_027059605.1 Ghiorsea sp.
CATATTTGGTATCTGATTTATCTTCAGGCGTATCGGGTGAAGTTCACTATGTAGATGCAGGGTTCCATGTTGGTGCAGGCGATCCAGGCGAATAATGTTTACCTTATCTGCCTATCGCCCGCTAACTACGTTAGAAACGCGTACTTACAGTTGTAAGCTTGCTTATTCTGCCTTGCTAGCGGACAATATTCAGGCAAGCTAAATCGTTATTGATGATGCTTTTGTATTTAAAGGGTTAGGATAAGAGATGTCAGGTTCTAGTATTGGTCAAATATTTCGTGTAAGCACGGCTGGTGAATCCCATGGCAAAGCCTTGGTGGCGATTGTTGAGGGTTGTCCTGCGGGTGTGGCATTATCTGAAGCAGATATTCAGCCTGATTTGGATAAACGCAAACCTGGTCAATCGAAATATACAACTCAACGCCGTGAAGCCGATGAAGTGGAAATATTATCGGGTGTGTTTGAAGGGAAGACTACAGGCTGCCCAATAGGTTTGTTGATTCGCAATACAGATCAGCGTAGCAAAGATTATTCTGATATTAAAGATAAGTTTCGCCCCGGGCATGCTGATTTCACCTTTCATGAAAAGTATGGTTTTAGAGATTATCGTGGTGGTGGTCGCTCATCAGCGCGAGAAACTGCGATGCGTGTGGCAGCAGGCGCTGTAGCACGTAAGTTTCTTGCCAGTTTTGGTGTAAGTATTCGTGGCTGGGTGGATCAAATCGGTCCGATTAAGGTTAATGCAAACAACTTTTCTTTGGATGAAATTGATAATAATCCATTTTTTTCACCTGATGCTGATGCTGCGGCTCAAATGGCTGATTTTATGGATAAATTGCGAAAAACTGGAGACTCTATTGGTGCATCAGTCACGGTTGAGGCGAGCGGTGTACCTGCGGGCTTGGGTGAGCCCGTGTTTGACCGATTGGATGCAGATTTAGCCAAAGCCATGATGAGCATTCAGGCGGTGAAAGCTGTGGAAGTGGGTGATGGTTTTGCCTGTGTTGAAGCCAAAGGTTCTGAGTTTGGCGATGCTATTCGTCAAGATGGTTTCCAAAGTAACCATGCTGGTGGTGTATTGGGTGGTATTTCCAACGGTGATACCATTCATGTGCGTATGGGTTTAAAGCCCACCTCATCCATCCTAAAACCTCGCCCAACTATTGATGTGCATGGTAATGAAACAGAGATTATTACCAAAGGTCGGCATGACCCATGTGTAGGTATTCGTGCAGTACCTATTGCTGAGGCTATGCTTGCTTTAACGCTTGCAGATCATATGCTCCGTCAACGCGCAAGCCAGTTGTAGTATTGCTTCCTCAATTTATTTGGAGTCACCATGAGTAGTCCAGAGCAGTGCTTGATTTGTCATACAGATGTTCCTACCTTATTTTCTGCAAAAGCAAGGCTTTCAGGGTCTCAGGTTTATGACCTGCGAACTTGCACAGCTTGCCAAGCCTCTTTTTTTACGCCTATACCATCGTCTGATGCTTTGGCAGAACATTATTCTAAAGATTACACCTTTTATAAAGGTGATAATTTTAAGGCACAAGGGAAAGGCTCTGCCTTCGCTAGAAAATATCTTACTCCGCATTTGAACCAAGGGAAATTGCTGGATATTGGCTGTGCCAGTGGTGATTTTTTAGCAGGTGTACAACAGGGGTCAGAATGGCAAGTATATGGTACGGATATAAACCCTGAGGTTGTTGCGTCAGTTAGAACAAAGCTAGATTTGGATGTTAGGGCTGGTGAAATTGAAGATATAGGGTTTGATGCGGGCTTTTTTGATGCGGTGCGCGTGCAAGATATTCTTGAACATGTACCGCAACCGCTTACCTTTCTAAAGGAGTGTAGGCGCATCATTGATGACCATGGGACATTCTACTTATCTGTACCCAATGGTTTGGCAGATGCGCAGAATTTGATTGATTACTATACCCAATATGCGTCGCCAGCATTCAGTGGTGCTGGGCATATATACTTTTTTTCAATAGATAGCTTAACATTACTTTTTAATCAAGCAGGTTTTCGTATTGAGAAAGTATATAGCTATAACTTTAAAAAAGGCTTGCGTAGTTTATCAAAACTTCCCAAAAGTAAACACTGGAAACGTGATTTAACACCGCCAATAGTTCAACAGAATAAAGGCACACATACAGAGGTGCAAACGCACAAGCAAAAACAACGGTCTGCGGCATATTATGATTTTCAGTTTATGAAAGATGAGTTGTTTAAGCTTCCTGGGGTTCATCAATATGCACAAGATTTCTCCTTTGTTTTAAAACCCAAGTAGTACATTTGGATGGAGGGTCTAGATAGCATTGACTTTAGCTAGGGATTGCCTATGCTGCCGCACGCTGCAATGTGCAGTGAAACTAAAATAACCTTGCTCTGAACGCGCCTAAAAATGTTTCAGAGCAACGATTATCGAATGATAATCATGCCAAGAGGAGCGCTATGTATTACGAAACAGTGTTTATCGTAAACCCTGATGTATCTCAGGAAAATACCGAAGTTCTTACCAATGAATTGGTTGAGAAAATCGAAAAAGCAGGAGCCCGTATCGTCAAACGCGAATACTGGGGTGTTCGTCCACTTGCTTATTCTATCCAAAAACGTAACCGTGGTCACTATGCATTACTTGTTACCGATGGCGCAGCAGAAGTTGCTAAGCTTATCGATGAGTCTTTGCGTTTGGATGAGCGTATTCTACGTTTCTTAACCACAAGTATTACAGAACTATCTGATGAGCCATCGCCATTGTTGCGTCGCCGTTCAACTGCAGCTACTGAAGAGTCTCAAGCTGAAGTGGAAACAAAAGCTGAAGAAACAAAAGCTGAAGAAGCGACTGATGCAACGAAAGCTGATCCTACAGCAGAAGAGAAAACTGCTAAGGAAGAAAGTGGAGAAACTGCAGCTTAATATTGTCCAACTTCATGGGGTCGTTGATGACATTCATGATCGTTGGATGCCTGATGGAAACCTAGCTGTTGTTGCTTCTTTGATTGTACATAGGCCACATTTGGGGCAAAAAAGAGCCACCATGTTGAATGAACAGCCTATGCCATTACGTGCGGTAGGTGATTTAGCTGAAAAGCTTATCAAGTTCAAAGGTAATCATGTGCATATCGAAGGAGAGTTGCGTCGCCGTTATTATAGTCGAGATGGACAACAACGGTGGGGTCAGGTGGAAGTTTGGTTAAGCCGTATAGATTTATTAGATAAGAATAATTTAGGAGAATAGAATGAGTGAAGAAAAAACAGTAAAAACTGAATCGACTGCACCTGCCGCTGATGCGCGTCCTGCACGCCCGGCACGTACTGAAGGTAGTCGCCCAGAGCGTCCGCAACGCCGTGGCCCAGGCGGACGTGGTGGTAAATTTCAACGTCGCCGTAAGTTCTGTAAGTTTTGTGCAGATAAAACATTAACAATTGATCATAAAGATCCTGCATTGTTGGGACAATTTGTTTCAGAACGTTATAAAATTATCCCTTCGCGTGTAACAAGCACTTGTGCAAAACATCAACGTCAATTAACTACTGCGATTAAACGCGCACGTGTATTGGCGTTGTTGGCGTTTACACCTTTGCATCACGATTGATTGATTTGTTCACCATAAGGCTAGCCTTGATATGAGCCAAGACCCTGAACAACATCTAGAAACGTTGCCAAAGTGGGCAGACTTCTTTTTAACCAATCGTTTGCCGTGTGCGGTAATGGTGGTAGTGATGTTAACCTCGGCTTACGCGTTTAGTATGTTGTTTGGGAATATTCCTATTGTTGGTTTTATTATGGTGATGCTAGGGATGCTGTTGCATTTGGCAGTGCCTAGTGTGTTTGCTTTGGTACTGTTTGGTGGTGGGTTGTTTTATAGCCTGCAAGTTGGTGTGATTGCATCTGCGTTCATCTTGTTTTTGTCATCGGGAAGCTTTTATGTGACATTACTTTTTTTTGTAGTGTTTGTTGTTGCTTCTGCGTTAACTGCAAAAACAATGGAGAAAGAAGGTTTGGGTCAAGCTGCTTGGGTATTGGCTGTAGTTTTATTTACAGTGGTAATACTGAGCTTAATGATTGCGATGGATACAACAGGTATTCAAGCATTTGTGTCTAAACTCTTTAAACCCATGATTGATGATATGGTGAGCAGTGTGCCAGCAACAGAAACCCAAGCTGTGGAGTCGATTTATCAACTGCAAGGCTGGGTCGTTAAAATATTCCCTGGTTTGTTGGTGTTTAGCCTATGGTTTGTATGGTGGGGTAATATGGTTTTTGCACGTAAAACGGCAAAGCGGTATAACTTTTACCAAGGTAATGATAGCAGTATGCTAGACTTTACCTTACCAACACTCTTGATTTACGTATGGGTTGCTTTTGCAGCTATAGCATGGTTAGCAACAGGTGATTTGCAATATATAGCAAGCAATGGCTTGCTAGTATTGTCAGGTTTGGTGGCTGTACAAGGCGTTATGGTTGCCCATGCATGGTTTGAGAGCCGAGGTATGGTGAACACAATTATAGTGATGTATGTGATGTTATTTTTTTGGTCTGCTGTGGTGATATTATTTGCTGTGGTTGGACTACTTGATTTTTGGTTTAATTTTCGTCGAAATATGGTTTCGACAACAGGAGAAAAATGATGGATTTGATTCTTTTGGAACGTGTAGAAGGACTTGGAAATGTTGGTGATGAAGTAAAAGTACGTGACGGTTATGGTCGCAACTTCTTGTTACCACAACATAAGGCAATTGTTGCAAGTGCTGCTAATGTAAAAGTGTTTGAACGTCGTCGCAAAGTATTAGAAGACAAACAAGCAGAAGTTCTTGCTGCGGCAAAAGCGGAAGCTGAAAAATTGTCTGCTTTAGAGTTGGTTGTTGTTCGTGCAACTTCTGATGGCAAACACTTGTACGGCTCTATTGGTGCTACAGAGTTAGCAGCCATGATCAATGAACAAGGTTTTGATGTTGCACGTCGTGACATTTTGCTAGATGCACCCATTAAAGAAGTAGGTGAACATGAGTTTCGTGTTCGTTTGCATCCTGATGTGGTTGCAGAACTTAAAGTTAGCATTGAAGCTGAAGTATAATTGATTGATGAAGGTAATTCCCCGTCACGTGAGTTAGGCTTGCGTGAACGGGTTCCTCCTCATGCACGGGATGCGGAGTGTGCCGTGCTGGGTGGAATTATGCTTGACCCAGAGGCTCTTGAGCGTTTGGAGGGTATTCTATCGCCTGAACATTTTTACATCGCAGCCAATGGTAAAATATTTGCTGCGATTGATGCTTTATCATCCGATAATCGCCCTGTTGATGCTTTAACAGTTAAAGACTACTTAGAGCGTTCAGGAGAGTTAGAAGAGTGCGGAGGTGAAGTGTACTTGGGTGATTTAATTTCACTCATTCCTACCTCAGCAAATGTTAGGCATTATGCTGAAATTGTGCGTGAACGTGCAATTTTACGCCGTTTATTGCAAGTTTGTTCAAAAATATCTCAGGAAGTCTATGAAAGCCCGATGAAGCCTGTGGCAGAACACTTGGATGTTTCTGAATCACAAATTTTGGCTGTTTCGGAAAGTTTTAGTCAAGATAAGAAAAACTTTTTTTCTTTAAAAGAGCTGATTCAAGAAGGCTATAAGGATCTACAAAAACGCTACGAAGATCAACGTTCAGTAACAGGCGTATCTACTGGTTTTATTGATTTGGATGAAAGTACGGCTGGTTTACAACGCGGAGACCTTATTATTATTGCAGGGCGACCAAGTATGGGTAAAACGGCCTTTGTGATGAACTTAGCACAAAATGCTGCGATTCGTGATGAAGATAATGCAAATGTGGTGGCTGTTTTTTCATTGGAAATGTCGGCGCAACAAATTTCTATGCGTTTATTGGCTGCAGAGTCTCAAGTAGATATGGCAAAAATGCGTACGGGTAATTTTGTGCCTGATGATTGGCGTAAACTTGCCGCAGGTACGGCGAAACTTTCTGAAGCAGCTATTTTTGTTGATGATACGCCTGCAATTACAGTACATGATCTTAGAGCCAAATGTCGGCGTTTAAAACGTGATAATGGTCGCCTTGATATGGTATTGATTGATTATCTACAATTGATGACTGGCACAGCAGCAGAACGTAAAGACTTGGAAATCAGTGAAATGACACGTTCTCTTAAAGGCTTAGCGAAAGAGTTGGATGTGCCTATTTTGGTGCTGTCACAATTGAACCGGTCATTAGAGTCACGGGCTGATAAACGCCCTATGATGTCTGATTTACGGGAGTCTGGTGCAATCGAGCAAGATGCCGATGTAATTATGTTTATTTACCGTGATGAGGTTTATAATAAAAAACCTGAAAATGAAGGTAAAGCAGAGATTATCATTGCCAAGCAAAGGAATGGACCGACTGGGACAGTGCACCTTGCATTCAGGAAAGAGTTTACACGCTTTGAAAACTTAGCTAAGGGTTTTGATTAGATTATTCTTTTAAACTAATAAAACCTAGATGGGTTGCTTCAAAGACAGCTTCAGAGCGTGAGCTGACAGAAAGTTTACGATAAATATTACGAATATGGGCACGTACAGTATTGGTTGATAAAGAAAAAGTCTCTGCTATCTCATCATAACTATAGCCTTTGGCAATGAAGCATAAAACTTCATTCTCCCTTGTTGTTAGAGGGTTTTTTACTTGCGGAGCATGTTGCTCATCTTGCTTCTTAAAACGTTTGATGAGGTAACGTGCGATTTCTGGGCTGATAGCTGACTCACCACGTAATGTACTCATCACTGCATCACCCAATTCTTCAAAGGCTTGTTTCTTTAGCAAATAGCTACTTGCACCAGCCTCTAAGGCATTTACCACACTCTCTTCATCATCAAACATGGTAACAACCAATATTTCAATTTCAGGGTAGAGTTGCTTAGCTTGGGCGATGACTTTAACGCCATGTCCATCAGGTAAACCTAAGTCAGAAATAAGAATATCAGGTTTATGTTCTTGCAATGCAGCCATAGCTGCTTCACAACTGCCTACTGCGGCAGTAAGACGTAATTCAGGGTGAATTTTTATAGCTTTACTTAAAAGATAACGTGTGGGTTTTTCATCTTCAAGCAGTAAGGCGTGATAAAGTTTCATGTGGTTTGTTAGCTACTAGTTTTGTTACTAAATACAGGGTCAAAGGTTTTGTTGAGGTAAGCAATAATATCATTGGACTCGTATAACCAAGTTGTTTGCTCACCTTTATCAATACGTAAGCAAGGCACTTTGATTGCGCCACCTTCTTTTTCAAGCGTATTGCGGTGTTCGCCACCGCGGACTTGTGCATCACGGTATTCCAAAGGAATATTTAAGCGGTGAACAGTACGCCGTGTTTTAATACAAAAAGGACATGCAAAATATTGATATATAGACATGTTTTTAGCGATAGCATCGACACGATGTTGCTCTTCGGGGCTGCGTTTAATTTTACGAGGTTTAGTTAGCCAACTAATAAAAGCCATTAAACCACCCACGCCTTCACGAAATATTTTAAGTAAAATCTTTTTAAGCATGTGCCAAAGCTCCTACAGGTATTGTGAAATATTTAAATGAGATGCGATGCTAGCAGCTAGTGTTTTAATTTCATAACTTTTTAATGCAGGGGTGTACAATATTGACATCATTAGTGCGAGACGTAGCTTGTTTTGCATTCGTTTTGTTGTTTGTTGACGCTATGATGCGCGTATGAGATAAGGAGATAATGATGACTTCAGAACATGATATTTCATGTTATTCACCAGGGCTTGCAGGTATTCCCGTTGCAGAATCTGCGGTATCAACAATTGATGGACAACAGGGTATGCTTGCATATCGAGGTATTGATATTGAAGAGTTAGCAGAGAAGTCTTCGTATGAAGAAACATCCTTTTTACTCATTTATGGTCGTTTGCCGACTGCAGATGAGCTTGCTAAGTTTGATGCAGACTTGCGCCACCACCGTCGTATTAAATTTCGTATTCGTGATATGATGAAGTGTTTTCCAGAGTCAGCTCACCCTATGGATGCACTCCAAGCATGTGTGGCAGTATTGGGTATGTATTACCCCATTGAAAAAGGTTTGAACCAGCAGCTAGGTGAAGATGAAATTCGTGAGGTTTACTTACGGTTGATTGCAAAGCTACCAACGATTGTTGCAGCGCACGCGCGTATGCGAAAAGGTGATGATCCCATCCAACCACGTGATGACTTGTCGCATGCTGCTAATTTTCTTTACATGTTAAGTGGAGAAGAGCCTAGTCCCTTGGCAGAGCGTATTATGGATGTAGCCCTTATCGTCCATGCAGAGCATACTATGAATGCCAGCACATTTTCGACCATAGTGGTGGCATCATCTCAAGCAGACCCTTATTCATCTATTAGTGCCGCTGTAGGCTCATTGTCTGGCGCATTACATGGTGGAGCGAATGAAGATGTTTTGCATATGCTTGACGAGATTGGTTCATTAGAAAATGCAGAGAGGTATTTGCAAGATAAGCTTGCTAATAAGAAAAAAATTGCAGGTTTAGGGCATAGAATTTATAAAACTAAAGACCCTAGAGCAACCTTGTTGCAAAAGTTATATGGTGAGTTGGCAAAAGAAGTAGGTGAAGACCCTACTTATGAAATTGCTCGCTATATAGAAAAATTCTCAAAAGATACTTTGGGTAAAAAAGGTGTGTGCCCTAACGTAGATTTTTATTCAGGTATTGTGTATCGTAAGCTTGGTATTGAAACAGACTTGTTTACGCCCATTTTTGCGGTATCACGTGTGGCAGGCTGGTTGGCTCACTGGCGTGAACAATTGGCTGATGGTCGTATTTATCGACCTATGCAAATTTATACAGGGGAAACTAATCAGGGTTATATTCCTATAGAAGATAGAACGTAGATTGTTTTCAACTGCATTAAAACACTTGGAGCAACCCTAGTTTTTTAACCTTTTTGGGAATATGATTAGCCTTTCCACTACATCTAATCTAATAATGATTCATGTTAAAACAATAAACTATGAAAAATAATGTCTAGGTTCTTTGGGCGCTCTCCTTTATTAAGGTTGTACTTACGGGGTGCTCGCGCATCTTTTTGGAGAAAATACAGCATACTTGAATCTTGAACATTGCCAAAATAAGATTAGGTGGCTATATATAGTTTATACTATGTAAGTTTTAGGGAAGAGTTATTAATAATGAAACATATAATCTTTATTTTGTTGGCGACATACATAACCATGCATTCGTCTGCTTTATCTGCTGCTGGGCTTAACAATATTGACCAAGGCAACCTTATTTCAGCCATAGAAGACTATCGCTTTAGTGATTATGAGTCTGCTATCCCAGTTCTTGAAAGCCTATATCATAAATCTCCAGGTAGCTTGCCTACCATGCAATACCTAGCTTTATCTTATCAGGAAACAAAGCAAGCAGATAAGGCTGCAG
>JALSZC010000017.1:9543-21506 GCA_027059605.1 Ghiorsea sp.
TTTAGTGATTATGAGTCTGCTATCCCAGTTCTTGAAAGCCTATATCATAAATCTCCAGGTAGCTTGCCTACCATGCAATACCTAGCTTTATCTTATCAGGAAACAAAGCAAGCAGATAAGGCTGCAGCTACATTTGAAGCATGGCTCAAGGCTAACCAATATGATACGTCTTCATCATCTCGATTTGCTTGGTTAGGCTTAACAAACGCTTATCTTAAAATGGGAGAGCTTACAAAAGCTGAAACTACACTTTCGACTTGGGTAAAAGCTAACCCCAATGATATTCAGGCGCAAATTACATTAGGGGATATACAGGTAAAACAGCAGGCTTATGCTAAAGCAAATGACTTGTGGAATAGTATTCTTAAAAACCCTAATGCTAGTGCCTCCGATCAAGCCGCTGCTTGGTATTATAAAGCTTGGATAGCTTACAATAATCAAGATATTGAACAGACAAAAAACTTTGCCAAGAAATCTTTAGCAGCCGATAAGGAAGGTATATATGCAAATGCAGCCAAGCAGTTAGAAGCTTACCCTTCGCAACAGCAATTAGGATTTAATGGCTTTGCTGCATTGGAAGCCTTTTATAATTCGAATGTAAAACTTGTTCCTGAAAGTTTGACCTCAACCGAATGGGGTGGTGACAAGGGCATACAAGGAACTTTAGTTTTAGGTTGGGGGATGCCCAAAGTTGCTTTAAACTATATATTTTCAGGCTCTGTACACCAAGACTTTAGCGATTATGATTTATCTGCACATATCATTTCTGCATCATGGCAAAAAGATAATACATGGCGCTTTAAACCTTTTTATGAATATATAATATTGGGTGGAGATAAGTTATATCAATCTTTGGGTGCGGGTGTTTATTATAGCCAAGATACATGGAACTATGAATATACGCTTAAGCTAAAAAGTTTCAATGATGCTTTTGGCAGTAATGCCGTTGATTTAACAAGGCTTGGTGGCAGTAGCCACCAGTTAAGAGCAAAAACAGATATTAGAACCCAAAGTCTCACTTTTACCGTTTCCCCTTATCTTTTAGTAGAACTGACCAAAGGTGATGCGACACATGATAACTCAGACAGCTATTATCAGCTTGGTGGTGATGCCTCAACTAATATTTCTTGGGCAAAAGGTTGGAATACAAATATTAAGCTGGCTGTATATTCGAGACTATATGCTGCTGCTGATACTAGCATACTGTTAAGTTCAACAGATACAACTAAACGTAATGATAACTTTGTTCAAATAAGTGCGGCAACATCATGGAAGCCTTGGGATACTGAAGATATATCTGTTATCATCAATGCTTCATATCTCAAAAATATGTCTAATTATGATAGCAGTGTGGTTACACCGACCTCAAGCAAAGCTTATTCTGCATGGCGCTTTGGCACCATGTTCACTGGGCAATGGTAGCCAAGTCTAGCTATGCTGTATTATATCTACTAGACTATATAAAGTTGAATCATTGCAGGAGTAAATTATGATAAAAGTTTCGTTATTTTTTATGTTAGCCATATTTATGTTAACCGCAGTACCATCTTCAAAAAGTTATGCTGCAGCCAGTATAGGTAGAATTGTACACGCTTATGGTTCAGCTTGGGTTCAGCGTGGTGCAGAACGAGAGCAAGCAGAAAAAGGTCAAGTTGTATTCCGTAATGATTCTATTGTGACTGGCTCAAGGGGTAGAGTGAAAATTATTATGGGGGATGGCAGCAAGGTTTATATTGGTGCCAATAGTCGAGTTTCACTGCGGAAATACTCTTTACGTGGTAGTAACCTTTTAAGTGCTAGTATTCATATGTTATGGGGGAAAGCACGCTTTTTTGTAAACAAGCTTACATTACGCAATTCATCTTTTCGAGTGCGAACTTCTACAGCAGTTTTGGGTGTGCGTGGTACAGAGTTTATTGTTATCGTACCTCCGACACCTGAACTATTAAACAATGCCTTTGGTAACTTTACTTTAGAGGATATTCCTGCGCTAGCTACGCGTACCGTACTGACAGAGGGTGCTGTTGATGTCAGCGTTGGTGGTGCTGCACCAAAACGCCTGTTACCAGGTCACACAGCCTTAGTTGATAAAGGAGGGAAGGTAAGTATCCGTGAAACAGGTGAAGGGGATGCCTATTTAAAAGATGCTGATGGTAAACTTGACGATATTGGTGAAAGCAAAGTTAAGGGGCGTAGCTTGCCTAAACCACCAACCGTTCGCAATCAGCAAAGACTAAAAGGTAAGAAAGCAGCCTTTAAAAAGAAGCTCGGGCAAGCAAACGTAAATCCAAGCCTAAATGGTGTTCCACAAGATGCTGTTAATGCTCTGCAAAACCTTAATAATACAACGGAAATTATTATTAAGCCGAGTTTTGTGGCACCCTAACCCAATTTTATATCAAGTAATGCTTAAAGTTTTGACACTTTAAGACGAGGTGTAGGGAAAACTTAGTTTAATAGGGTTTAATCCCTAACTGTTTTGGTTTGCCTATATGCTCATGAGTGCACTTATGTCGTGTGAATAGTATGTTGATTTTTGCAAATACTTAAGCAACAACATAATGTACAGGCATGTCTCATAAAACTTCATTTGCCGTTGCCCTGATTCACGCACCTGTATTAAATAAAGCAGGAGAAAGCTCTGTGACTTCTGTATCTTCTATTGATGTGCATGACTTTGCGCGCACTTGTGGTTTCTATGATGTATCACCCGTGTATATTGTACACCCAGCAGAAGGCATGCGGCAGTTTGTGAAAGATATTCAAGAGCACTGGATAATGAGTAAACGAGGCAACCTTAATCAAGGTCGGCGTGATGTTCTTTCACAAATTAAGGTGGTGTCCACTATAGATGAAGTATTGGCTGATAAAGACTATCAACTTTGGTACACCTCTGCGGATCCTCCTAAGAAGGGTAAGCTGGTTGCTGCGCAAGAATTGCGTGAAAAAGAGGGTTCTCACTTGCTTGTTTTTGGTACGGGACATGGTTTAGATGCGAAAAATATGCCAGATGAAAATGGATGGTTGTATTCTATTGAAGGTATCGGTAAGGTGCGCCACCTTTCTGTGAGAGCGGCCTTAGCAATTTATCTTGATAGGCTGTTCCGATGATTTTGGAGGATAAGCAAAATGCGTGCTTTAGATGATGTAACAAATGACCAAATTCGTAGTGATATTCCAGATTTCCGTGAAGGTGATACTGTTCGCGTAAACGTTCGTGTGGTTGACTATAAAGACCTTAAAGGCGGTAAAGTTGAAAAGCGTGAGCGTATTCAGGCTTTTGAAGGCATTGTAATTGCGCGTCATAACAAAGGTATTTCAAGCAGTTTTACTGTTCGCAAAATTTCTAGCAACGTTGGTGTTGAGCGTGTGTTTCCATTGCACTCACCTATGCTTGAAAGCATTGAAGTGAAACGTCACGGTCGTGTTCGCCGTGCAAAACTTTACTACCTACGTGAACTACGTGGTAAAGCAGCTCGTATTCGTGAGCGTCGTTTTAACTAAAACGCTGCTAAGCTTGAAAAGAGCTTGATAATGATTTGTAATAAGGGCTCCTGTGTGGGCCCTTATTTGTTTTAACAGTTTATTAATTATTAAACTTTAGTTTTTTTGTTTTTAGAAGCCAACGGAGTATTCAATTTCATGACAACACGTGAAGATTTTTTTAAAGCAGATTTAGATGACGAAATCGTGGTGCAAGCCATTAAAGATGAGTTGGGTCGTCAACAACATACCTTAGAGCTTATTGCCAGCGAAAACATTGTGTCCAAAGCTGTAATGCAAGCCCAAGGTTCAGTGATGACCAATAAATATGCCGAAGGTTACCCTTCGCGTCGTTATTATGGTGGTTGTGAGTATGTGGATAAGGTAGAAGCCTTAGCCCAAGAGCGTGCTAAAGAAATCTTTGGTGTAAAACATGCCAATGTACAGCCGCATTCTGGCTCACAAGCAAATATGGCAGTGTATATGGCTGTGCTTAATCCTGGTGATACTATCATGGGTATGGACTTGTCGCACGGTGGGCACTTAACCCACGGCTCACCTGTAAACTTTTCTGGTCGTTTATACAATGTTGTGGCATATGGTGTGGAAGAAGGCACTGAACTGATTGATTATGATGTGATGCAAAAAATGGCGGAAATTCATAAGCCTAAGATGATTATTGGTGGTGCATCTGCTTATGAGCGTGAAATTGATTTTAAACGCATGCGTGAAATTGCTGATTCTGTGGGTGCTATTTTATTTGTAGATATGGCGCATTATGCTGGTTTGATAGCTGCAGGAGTTTATCCTTCGCCTGTTGGTCATGCACATGTGATTACCACAACCACACACAAAACATTGCGTGGTCCTCGTGGCGGTATGATTTTAACGGATGATGATGATTTAGCAAAAAAACTAAACTCACGGATTTTCCCAGGTATTCAAGGTGGTCCATTGATGCATGTGATTGCAGCCAAAGCAGTGGCATTTGGTGAAGCCTTGGGTGAGCAGTTTAAAGCTGATCAAAAACAAGTGATTGCCAATGCTAGAGCCCTAGCAAAAACATTGGTAAAAGGTGGCTTGCGAGTGGTATCTGGTGGCACAGATTGCCATATGTTCCGTGTGGATGTACGTAAGCAAGGTATTACGGGCAAAATCGCTGAAGAAGCTTTGGAGGCTGCTGGTATTACAACCAATAAAAATACCATTCCATTTGATCCTGAATCACCATTTGTAACTTCAGGCATTCGCCTTGGCGCATCGGTGATTACAGCGCGTGGTATGAAAGAAGCTGAAGCTGAGTTGATTGGCAGTATGATTCTTAAAGTATTGGCTGCACCTGAAGATACTACGGTTCAAGCTGAGGTGTTGAAGGAAGTTAGAGCTTTGACAGACCGCTTCCCCATCTACGAAGACTAATTATGCATTGTCCTTTTTGTGCGCACGACGATACGCGAGTGATTGATTCGCGTGTGGTTGAAGACGGTTCGGCAGTCCGCCGCCGTAGGCATTGTGACCAATGTGGTAAACGTTTTTCAAGCTTTGAACGTGCTGAACTGCGTTTGCCCTTGGTGATTAAGAAGGATGGAACTCGGGTTGCATTTAATATTGAAAAAGTACGCAATGGTATGCAAAAATCATTGGAGAAACGTCCTGTTTCAGCAGATGATTTGGAAAAATCAGTTCATAGTGTGCTCAAAGCTGTACAAGAAACCAATGAAAATGAAATTTCAGCAGAAATTATTGGTGACTTTGTGATGGAACAACTACGTAAACTTGATGGTGTGGCTTATGTTCGTTTTTCATCAGTATATCGGGAGTTTAAAGATGTGGATGAGTTCTTAACGGCTGTTCGTGCCGCCATTGGAACACAAAAGTAAGTATTAAAAAGGGAGCCTATATAGGCTCCCCTTTTTTATTGTTTGGGTAAGACTATTTTAGTCAATACGTGTTTTTTCAGCTTGCTCTTGTTCTGTTTTGCAGTCAATGCAAAGTGTGGTTACAGGACGGGCTTGTAAACGCTTGATGCTGATGTCACCACCACAAGCTTCACAAATACCAAAATCACCTTCGCGCAAGCGATAAAGTGTTTCTTCAATTTTATGGATAAGTTTTAGTTCACGGCTTTTAATACGAATGTCAAAGCTTAAGTCTGTTTCAGCAGCAGCTTGATCAGCAGGATCTGGAAAAGCAGTGGTTTCTTGCTCATGCATTTGGTGCATGGTGTCATTTTGTGACTCTTCAAGTTCTTCTTTCCATGCGGTTAGTTGCGCTTCAAATGCGGCAAGTTCTTTTTTTGTTAAAGCCATGCTAGTCCCCTTTGAACTAATAATTTAATGCTTTTGTTTGCTCTTGTTTCCATATTTTTATTATGGCTGTCTGCAAAGCGCGACGCATTGTAGCGATACTGTCATAAAATACAATTTTAGTGTTTTATTGGAGAAAAAGTTGTGATAAAGGTCTCAGTTAAGTATGTTTTTAAGGGCTTTTATGAGTTTTGCACATTCGTTAGGTGTACCAATGCTGATGCGTAAGTACATATTGATTCTTGTTGCTTCAAAATGACGTACAATAATACCTTGGTCACGCAATGATTGAGCAATGACTTTGGCATCATGATGTGGATGTGTGGCAAAAATAAAGTTGGCTTGAGAGGGCAGGATATGAAACCCTAACTCTTGCATGTCAGTGTATAGTTTGTCCCTTGTCCTAATAATACGCTGGCAAATATCATCAAAATACTTTTTGTCATCAATCGCTGCTGCGGCACCTAAGGTGGCGAGCTTATCCAATGGATATGAATTAAAACTATCTTTGACCCGAACCAAACCTTGAATCAAATCAGGGTGACCCATGGCAAATCCTACGCGTAAACCAGCCAGTGCGCGTGATTTTGAAACGGTTTGCACCACCAAAAGGTTGGGGTATTGATGGATAAGAGAAACCGCAGAATCACCACCGAAATCAATATACGCCTCATCAATCACAACAACGCTATTGGGGTTATTTTGCAATAAAGTTTCAATGTTGTTTAAACCTAAACCAATGCCTGTTGGAGCGTTTGGGTTAGGAAAAATAATCGCACCATTTTCTTGGTTATAATCATGAACATCAATAGAAAAATCATCATTTAAAGGAATGGTTTTGTAATTGATGTCGTAAAGACCACAATATACAGGGTAGAAGCTGTATGTAATATCGGGGAATAATAAGGGTTTATCATGTTTTAAGAGGGCTTGAAAAGCATGAGCAAGCACTTCATCTGAGCCATTGCCAACAAATACTTGGGCTGTGTCCAAATCATAATAATTCGCAATGCTTTGTTTGAGTGTTTCACTATTAGGGTCTGGGTATAGTTTTAGCCCTTCATTTGTCGCTGTTTGGATTGCCTCTAAAGCTTTGGGTGAGGGCGGGTAAGGATTTTCATTGGTATTGAGTTTGATAAGATTGGAGAGCTTGGGTTGTTCACCAGGAATATACGGCTTTAATTGGTGAACGGATTCGCTCCAAAACTGACTCATATCAGGTGCTCCTGAGAAATAAGATGATGTTTGCCTACAAGACAGCACGGTAAACATAAGCAAGGTTTGGTTCAAGTAAGATTTATTGTTTGTAGCACATAAGTTGCATAAGTTGTTGGTATTGTTAACTTGCGTTCTGATAAAGAGAGAGGATTTGGGTTAGGGATGAATAAATTGGCGAGTGCGCCACTGCAACAAAGCTATGATAGACCACGTAAGCGTATGGTTGATGAACAGATTATTGCACGAGGTATTCAATCGCCACGGGTGATTGCAGCCATGTTACAAGTTCAACGTCATCTCTTTGCGGGCGAAGCTTTACGGCTTCATGCGTATAAAGATAAATCGTTGCCTATTGGTGAAGGGCAAACGATTTCTCAGCCTTATATGGTTGCCAGAATGACGGAGTTGCTTGATTTAAAAGGGCATGAACGCGTACTTGAGATTGGTACGGGGTGTGGTTACCAAACTGCAGTCTTATCTTGTCTTTGCAGACGTGTGTACAGCATTGAGCGTATTGAATCATTACATGCCTTGGCAAAAAGTAACTTGCGCAAAGCAAGGCATAGCAATGTGATGTTGCGTTGTGGTGATGGTTTGTTGGGTTGGGAAGATTATGCACCTTTTGATGCCATTATTGTGACTGCAGGTGGTTTTGCTTCTGACTTGTGGCTGGAGCAATTGGCTGAAGGTGGGGTATTGTTAATGCCAGAAGGTGTTGGAAAGTCACATCGTTTGGTGCGTAGATATAAACACGAGGGTAAGGTGGATGAAGAATATTTTGATGATTGTACATTTGTACCATTGCTCTCGGGCGTAAATTAATGGAAGAACAAGCAAAAAAACTATCTTGGTTGCGTCGTTTATATGATTGGACATTGTCGTGGGCTGACCATCCATCTGCTAAATATGCATTATTTTTTATTGCACTGGTTGAATCCAGTGTGTTTCCCATTCCCCCTGATATTTTATTGATTGCGCTTGCTTTAGGGCAACCAAAGTCTGCATTAAGGTTTGCTGCCATTACCACAGCAGGTTCAACGGTGGGTGCAGTTGTTGGTTATGGTATTGGTTTTTTACTGTGGGCTAGTGTTGGTCAGCCGATTATTGAATTTTATGGGCTTACTTCACAGTACCTTAAAGCAGAAGATTGGTTTGCGGTGTATGGTGTGGCAATTGTTTTAATTGCTGGTTTTTCTCCGATTCCATTTAAGGTGATTACCATTGCCGCAGGTGCATTTGGACTTGCTTTTATTCCTTTTATTTTAGCAGCATTAGCATCGCGTGGTGCAAGATTCTTCCTTGAGGCAGCTATTTTACGTTGGGGTGGTGATAGATTAAGAAGTTTTGTTGAAAAGCATTTCGAGCTAATGACAATTCTTATCACACTTTTGGTTGTGGCGGGGTTTGTTGTCATTTGGGCTATGGGTTAACTATTTTGGCTACACGACATATCTTATTGCTTGCGTGTATAAGCATATTGATATTCGGGTGTTCACGTTATGACTATTACCCTCGTGGTATTCAACATGAGGGTAGCAAAAAGTCATTTGAAAGCAACCGTGCTGCTTATATCGTCAAGTATGGTGATACATTATACAGTATTGGCAGGAAAGTAGGCATTGATTTTCATCGTCTGGCAAAAATGAATGGTATTCGTAAACCTTATACTATTTATGTTGGGCAACGTTTATATACCAATGGTTCAGTGGCAAAGAAACATGCAAAAAAGGTAAGCAAGAAGCTTGTTAAGAAGGCGAAAGCCAAGGCAGAAACCAAACATAAAACATATCCTAAGGCTAGTTACAGTCGAATTAAACTACAATGGCCTGTAAAAGGGCGTTTAAGCAGCAAATTTGGTCCGAGAAAGAATCGTATGCATGATGGTATTGATATTGCTGCCAAGGTGGGCACACACGTGTTTGCGGCAGCTGCTGGTAAGGTGGTGTATGCCGACTCTAGGCTTTCTGGCTATGGGAACTTAATTATTATTCGTCATAGTTCAGATATGTTTACTGCTTATGCACATAATCAAAAGAACTTGGTGGTGGCTGGGCAACAGGTGAAAGCGGGTCAACATATTGCCAATGTTGGTGCTACAGGGAGGGCAACAGGGGCGCATTTGCACTTTGAAGTACGACGTGGTGAAACTGCTGTGGATCCTTTGGCATATTTGCCAAAAAAATAAAACTTCAAACCTTGAAATGAAGATGATGAATACCTATGAAGTGGATAATACACTGATATTGATTTGTTTGAGGAGACTGCGTTGAGCAAAAAGAAGAAAAAAAACGTTGATGAAGTAGAGCAAGAAACCGTACAAGCTACTGCTGATGAGCAGGGTGATTTGGAAGAGCAGCTTGAAGCTAAAGAAGCCCAAGAGGAGCAAGAACAAGAGCTTGACCCTTTAGAAGCAGCACAACAAGAGGTTGCAGAATTAAAAGATAAACTATTGCGTCAGCATGCAGAAATGGAAAACCTACGCAAACGTACACAACGTGAAGTTGCCGATGCGCGTAAGTATGCGGTTGAGAAATTTGCTGTGGCATTATTAGATGTTGTGGACAATTTAGAGCGCGCTGTTGAAACAGAAGAAGGCAATGAAAAGGCAGTGCGTGAAGGTGTCGCTTTAACCCTAGATTCTTGGCACAAGGTTGCTAGCAAGTTTGAACTTGAACGTATTGATGCTATTGGGCAAATGTTTGATCCACATTTCCATGAAGCATTATCCAAAATGCCATCGGATGAGGCTGAAGATACTGTGATTGCACAACATGTCGCAGGCTACACTTTAAATGGTCGTTTGATTCGCCCTGCTAAGGTGTTGGTTTCAAGCGGTAAAGCATAATATCTCTCAGCAAGCAAAAATTTTGGTGAGCGCATGTCTGTTGGGTGAAGCTGTGCGCTATGATGGTGGTGACTCTTGTCATCATCTGAAGAAAAATTCTAGCACGCTGTTGCAACAGTGGCAGAAAGAAGGCTTGCTGTTACCTCTGTGTCCTGAAGTTGAAGGAGGTTTGCCTGTACCAAGACCTGCAGCGGAAATTATGGGTGATAAGGTTGTTACCCAAGCGGGCAAAGATGTTACCCAAGCTTTTCGTATTGGCGCAGAAAAGGCCTTAGCCTTGTGCCAACAATACCAAATTCAATATGCGGTATTAAAACAGGGAAGCCCATCATGTGGTAATACTTTAATTAATGATGGGTGTTTCTCAAAAACAAAGATTCAAGGGCAGGGTGTTACGGCTAGGCTATTGATAGCACATGGTATTCGAGTGTTTAATGAAGAAGAGTTGTTCAAGTTGCAGGCTTTATTGATTCATCAAAATACCTTATCTAGTACTTCTACAAATCAAGGAACAAATACATCAAACACAAATTGAGAGTCTAGCCCGCCAAGGTGTATGGTATTGTTGCCTGGTGATAACTTGACTTCCTTTTGTGTTTGTTGATCAATCTTTTCACCGTTGACCCAAGTCCCAAGGCGTGAGCTTGCATCTACCACATATACATCACCAGAGTGTTGTTCAATTTGACAGTGGTGGCGAGAGATTACATATGGGGCAATATCATGGATTTCAAGGTGAGCGCGTGAACTATCTTTGGAAAACCAAGAACGTTTGCTTTGTTGCTTAGACCAACGACCAATAATAAAAGGGTTGTCATCAATGACCAATGCATTCATGTCATACAAAGCATGTTTCGCAGGTTCAGTTAAACCTTTAAGCATAATGGTGTCGGGCTGCGTATCTTGCTGTTGTGTGACGGATGCTAACTGGTTTTCTAAGTCGACAACACGTTTATTCATGGCTCGCATGCGCTGAAAAAGAATGTCCATCACACCTTTTACGCTTTGGATATCAGTTTGCAAGAGGTCAAAAAACTGTTCTTTACTTAGAACACATACTTTTAAATCACCCATCGCGACCACATTGGCAGAACATGGGGAGTCATCAATCAGACTCATTTCACCAAATACCTGACCATCACCTAGCTCTGCGAGAAGGACTTCTGTACCATCTTCTGCTGTTCGTGTGACTTTGGCATGCCCTTTTTGAATCATATACACGCCATTACCTGCTTTACCTTCTTGCAGTAAAATAGTGCCATCAGTCACTGTTTGTATATTTTTTAGCTGCTCAAACATAAGCCCTCCAAGCGTGTAGTTTGTTGATTATAAACAATATGTTATAAAAAGTATATGGGTCGAGTGAGTTTTGTTGCTAAGACTATTTAAATAAGGAAAAAGGATATGTTACAGGTATCACTTGCTTGAAGGGCTTGCTTTCATAGTCTGCGTTGTATGAAAAATATGAAACTATTCTTCCATGTGCAACTATTAGCCTCGTGCTCGCCATTAACCTTAGGTTTGATGCTTGCCTTATTGCTTCCTAATTTCTTGTTTGCCGAAAGTTATACACGTGATGACCTGATTGCCTATATGATTAAGGAAACCAGTTTACCAAAAGCTTACGTGGAGCAACATTTACGTGAAGCAAAGTTTGATGCTGATTTGATTCGCAAGATGAATACGCCTTATGAATCAAAACCTTATGCTGATTACCGTCCTTTGTTTGTGAATGAACGTTTGAAAAAGAAATCTGAAGCGTTTCTAGCCAAGCACCATGATATTTTTGTTGAAGCACAAGCCAAGTATGGTGTTGCTCCTGAAGTCATTACGGCTATTTTGGGCATTGAAACAAGGTTTGGTGAGAACTGGGGCAGAGATAGGGTGTTGGATGCATTGTTTACCTTAGCGACAGGTTATGAGCGTAGAGCAAAATTTTTCCGCAAAGAACTCAAAGCATTTTTGGTGTTGTGTAAAGAAGAAGGCTTAAACCCTATAGATGTTCAAGGTTCGTATGCAGGTGCGTTTGGTGTGACGCAATTGATGCCAACTTCATTTTTGGAATATGCAGTGGATGGTAATGGTGATGGTAAACGTGATGTTTGGCATAC
>JALSZC010000018.1:0-3169 GCA_027059605.1 Ghiorsea sp.
CAAGGTCATCATACTGTCTTGGGCTTGTTGAGAATTGGGAAACCTTCGTTGTAAATCAAGAATACTAGCTTGAGCTTCTTCGAGGGCATCTTGTTTCCAGTATAAATCAATGATTTGTGCCAATAGTGCTGGTTCATCCACTTGCTCGGGAAATTCTTTGATAAGTGTTTCAATAGCAGCTACAGCAGGGCTAACATCTTCATAATGGCGAGCGGATACAATCATCACTTCGGCTTGGGCAATAAGCTCTAAGAGCTGTTTGCGTTCGCTTTCATTGAGGTTGGGGGTAGAAAGAAGTTGTTGGGCAAAAGTGATGGTCTTATCGGGTGCTCCCTGTTGCAAAAAGGATGCAGCTCTGGTGATTTTAATATTTTCAGCATGCAAGGATGGGATATGCAGCAATACCACCATGCATAATGATGTGAATAGGGTACGATAAATATTCGGCATATTCAGCCTAACGCAAGAGCTATGCCGAATTTAGAATGGGGTAAAGCTGATGTTGATTAGCTTGAGGGCACTAGACCTTTCTTTTTGATTTTTTCTACCAAAGTGGTGCGGTTCATAGATAAAAATTTTGCAGCTTGGTTTTTGTTCCAATCAAAGCGGTCTAAAGCACTGGTAATGAGGTGGCTTTCAAACTCATCAACAATACCTTTGAAATCAATGGTATCATGTTGTTGTACATCAATGCTGAAGCCTTGGGCAGTGCGTTCTGCAGTATCAAGCATACGTGAAGGAAGGTCTTCGACATCTATTTTTCCACTGCGTTTTAGGGTGGTGACACGTTCAACCAAATTTTGCAACTCGCGTACATTGCCTGGCCAGTTATAGCGAAGAAGAATACTTTTTGCGGCATCTGAAATGCCTGTGATATGACTGTTTTTAAGCTTATTAAAGTTTTCAAGAAACTTTTCAGTCAAAATAATGACATCATCTTCACGGTCACGTAAAGCGGGTAATGTTAAGGGAATAACATTTAAGCGGTAATACAAATCTTGGCGAAAACGACCTTGTTCAATTTCTTTTTCTAGGTCTCTATGGGTAGCTGCAACAACACGTACATCAATATGAATAGGTTGGTGGCTACCTACAGGTTCAAAGGTGCGTTCTTGGAGTACACGCAGCAGTTTCACTTGTAATTTAGGGCTCATATCACCAATTTCATCAAGGAAAATCGTGCCACCATTGGCAACTTCAAAACGCCCAGCTCTAGCACGCACGGCACCTGTGAATGCACCTTTAACATGCCCAAAAAGCTCGGATTCCAGAAGTTCTTCAGGGATAGCACCGCAGTTGATGGATACAAAGGGTTTATCTGCGCGGCTGCCTGATTGATGCAACATATTGGCAAGCACTTCTTTACCTGTGCCTGACTCACCTGTTATCAATACTGTGCTATCAGAATCGCCAAGCAATAATGCGGTGTCACGTATACGTTTGATAGCGTCACATTGACCAACAAGTCCATGTTGGCTTTTACTGGAGCGAATTTCTTGTTTGAGTTTTTTATTTTCTTGTTTAAGAACGCGCTTTTTAAGTAACTCTTTGATACGAATAAGTAATTCATCAGGTTCAAAGGGTTTTTTGAGGAAGTCATCAGCACCCAATTCAATGGCTTGTACTGCTGATTCAACTTCGGAATAACCTGTAATCAGAATAATGCCCATATCAGGGTCACTTTCTTTGAATGATTTGAGTAAGTCTAAACCACTACCATCAGGCAAACGAATATCAAGGATAGCAATATCAAATTTACCATTATCCATAGCATCTTTGGCTCGGGTAGCATTGCTAGCAGTCATGACATGATAGTTAGAAAGCTCTAGGGTTTCTTGAAGGGTGGAGCGAAGCTCTTCTTCATCATCAACCAATAACATATATGCCGACTGCTTCATTTTTCCCTCCGAGACGGTATTTTGGACGGTCAAAATAATGACAGTTATAATTTATTTGGCAAGATATGTTTGTTTTTTGACGTTTGCAGTATATTTAAGGCACAAAAAAAGCTGCCTACATACGAAGGCAGCTTTGATATTCTTATATGAATTACTTGATTTTAGATAACAAGTCAGGGTTTTTCACAAGGTTGCGAACACCATGTGCATGGTCTTCTTTAAAATCGTTACCTTTACACCATTCGCCAACAGTTTCGATGTTTACTTTCATCACTTGAGGGCGAACGCTCCAAGAAACTTGGAAAGGTGAACCTTTTTCGTTGTAACCTGGGCCAGTTGTAGAGCCTTCGTATGCAACAGGTGTACCTGTGTTGTTTGGAATATGCGTTGCTTGATAGTACTCACCAATTTTCTTGTATTGGGTAAGTTCCATAAAATCTGCTGCATGTTTGTCATTCACCACAGTATAGACTTGTGTTTCAACACGAAGTTGTGGGTTTTTAATGGCATCATTTAAACAAGAACCCAATGTTGGACCAGGTTTAACTTGCGCTGTTGTGTGAACATAGTGCACTTCAATGGTATCACCGGGTACCAAATGAGAGTGTGCACTTGGGCAAATGTCATGCTTAGTTGGAGCAAGCTCTGCATGGCTGTAGTGTGAAATATCTGCGCGATAGCCGCTTTGGTAACCTTCGCCATTACCATTGCCTGCATAAATCGTGAACTCACCACCTTTATGCTCTGCATTTTTGTGGAAGTGGATATTGCAAAGGTTCATGCGTGTATATGCAGGTGCGGTGCTAAAGATACGTTTATTGTTACCTGCTGCATTGTCAATATCACGTGGTGACTGTGGACCAAAGCCTTTGCCTTCTGTATTTTTGGCTAGCTCTTCACGTTGCGCTGCAATCACGCTATCTGCTACCGCTTTATGACCATGTGCGCCACTTTCATGACCTCCATGGTCACTTGCGAAAGCTGGTGTTGCAAGCATTGCACTTAATGCAATGGCAGTAGAAATATGTTTCATAGAATACTCCCTCCCAGAAGTTTACATCAGATTTATACAACTTAGTTGTAATGTTAAAGTGCAATTCTTAACATGTGATTGTGATCACGCAAGGCTTTTATTAAGGAAAGTTAATTTGGTGCTTTTTTGTGGCGTAAGTTATATTAAACTTTAAGATATAATCATCAACCAACTGCATGGTATCACCAAATTTTATAATGGTTTCTCGAACGGTCACCGTTGTTTCATAGTCGCGCAT
>JALSZC010000018.1:3269-5668 GCA_027059605.1 Ghiorsea sp.
TAATTTGGTGCTTTTTTGTGGCGTAAGTTATATTAAACTTTAAGATATAATCATCAACCAACTGCATGGTATCACCAAATTTTATAATGGTTTCTCGAACGGTCACCGTTGTTTCATAGTCGCGCATGCCTTGGCTGATAAGCTTATCCCAATAAGGTTTCAGTTCAATGATATGATCATGGGAAAAGCCATCGACTACAATATATTGAGGAAGTGGCGTTTCGCTGTCCCCTTGTTCATCAAAGGTTGTATAGGGGTTAGTTTTCCCATCGGTATGACGTTTAAAAAGCTGTACGTGAAAATGTTTAATGGAAGCACTCATGGTTGATGAACAACAGATAGTCGCATGGGGGTGCAGCTCCCTTGATAGATGACAGATAACTGAGCGGGGAATTTGTCGCCAACTTGAGCTTGGCTTGCTCCGCGCAAATCATATAAAGTATGTTGATGGTGTAGTTGGGCTTTGGTGAAAGCTTGGTCGCTGGTAAATTCAGCCAGTACATGCCCGTCTTTTACACCCATGACAGTTGCAATGCCCTGATGCTCTTCATACTTGCATGTTCCGCCAACAATAGGTGTACAGTTGGTGAAGAACAGAGCAATCATGCACAGTAATACTTGATGGGTGTGGGATAGAGGGCGCATTGGGGGGAATCATATCCCTATGCTTTTGTTTCATCAAATGGATGAAACGGTTTAAAACGAGTTGCCCTTGAGTTGTTTAAGTTTACGGCGGTCTCGTTTATCAGGTCGTTTGTCTGGCGAAGGTGCAAAATAGGTTTGGAACTTCTGTTGTTCATTGCATTCTGCACGAAATTTTAAGCTTTCCGGTGTTTCATCATATAAACCTTGTGCAACTTTGGCTGAGCCTCGCTTATCAGCCAAACCTGTGACGATGACGGTAAACGATTCTTTTTCTTTTTGAATTTGGATTTCATCATGGAGGCTCACCACCTTGGATGCCTTAGCCCGCACGCCATTGATAAGAATATGCCCACCTTTGCAGGCTTCGGTAGCAAGGCTACGCATTTTGTAAAAGCGGGCAGCCCAAAGCCATTTATCAATACGAACACTCATGGGTAAACACTAATACTGTTTATTCAGATGTAAAAAAGATGTCGCCAAAATAGGTGGTTGCTGATTGTCCGCTATTGTCGGTATCGGTCATGATGGCAATGGCATCAATATATTGGGTGTCTTTGCCGACAATGTTTTTCAAGTCCTCTTTGACATTGCGTTTGTATTGTTGCCATTTTCCAAGGTTTTTCACGCCTGATTCCACAGCATACATGGTGGCATTGGAGGTGAATGGATTATCCCACTTTTCGCCAGCATTGTGGGATGATGACCACACATAATTGAGAGCAATAGTTTTCCAAAAGAAATAACCGCCATCCACCACCACATAAATACGGGCAACAAAATCATCGCCCGATTTCTCATTTTCATTGATGTTTGAAAAGTGTGCGGATGTTTTCCAAGACCAGTTCAAATAGGGTGTTTTATTTAAGTCTATTTTGATTTCAAGAAATAATCCTGATGCCCCCTGATGACTTTCTGCTTTGAGTACAGTTTTGCCAAGCACATCATCGTTTACCAATACATATTGCGTTTTCCCCTCAAACTCTTTTTCTTCCCAGCCACTAAGTGAGCCTGCCGAGAATTGTCCAATAGGAATAGGCTCTGCACCTGCAAATACAGGTGCAACAAATATACAAGTAAGTGTGAGTATTGCTTTTAACATGGATAATCCTCGTTGGTTTGTCATTCCCGTGAAAACGGGAATCCATGTTACTGGATACCCACCTTCGTGGGTATGACGATGTTGTGATATTGCAGCATAAGTCGAAGCTAAGCCATAAAGCTTACATTGCATACACTTTGATGTGGCATTTATTTGGATTTTCCCAATACCAATACACCACTAATCACCAAGGTTGCACCCAATAGCTGCATCAAAGTTAAAGGCTCAGCTAAGAATATGGCTGCCAAACCAATGGTGGCGATAGGACCTAAGCCACCGACAATGGATGTTTGGCTTGCACCAATGCGATGAATAGCGGCTGCCAACATCAAGGATGGCAATACCGTGGAAAACACTGCCATCGCCATACCATAGGCATACACAGCCATGGGCTGCGTAAAAGCCGTAAAGTCTCGCGCGATGCCAAAGTGAATAAACACTGCCAAGCAAGATACAATCATGGCATACGAGGCAAAACGGCGCGCGCCCACTTGCGGTATGATTTCACCACTGCCCACCAAAAATGCGGAGTAAGTGATGGTGGCGATAAATACCAACACCGAGCCAAGCAATACATGCTCGCCCGAGATTTGCACATCATTGACCATGGCCGCCACAATACCTGCATAGCTTAATGCCAAGGCGATATATGCTT
>JALSZC010000019.1 GCA_027059605.1 Ghiorsea sp.
ATATTCGTAAAGCTATTTATACAACCAATGCCATTGAGTCTGTGAACAGTGTGATTCGTAAGGTGATCAAAAAACGAAAGCTGTTTCCTTCTGATGATGCAGCCAAAAAAGTCATCTATCTGGCTATTCAGGAAGCCTCAAAAAAATGGACCATGCCCATCAGAAACTGGAAACAAGCACTAAACCGATTTATGATTGAGTTCGAAGATCGGCTAACCGACTTCGTCTAAATCATGAAATGGCAGATACACAAAACTGTTTACACTCTCACTCTCCACGAAGCAAGACCTGACCTCTAAATCCACCAGTTCATCGCGCCAATCCAACATTTGTTTCGCTGATGACCAAGCATCTGATTCAAAAGAAGCTTTAAAGAAAGCAGCACCTTTTTTGTCTAAAAGCGTCTCCATAGCTTGCATATAACCTTGAATACGCATGGCATGGTGAATATCTTGCCCTGTCATACCCAAGTGGGTTTCCAATAATTGAATCAAACCCTGAATACCAATATTCAGCTCGCCAATCTTAGCTTGCCCAGCACCAACACCCAATGGCGCAACACCTTGGTCATACGCCATATCAAAACAAATTTTCATATTCCCTTCCTTAAAGACTGTCTTGTGCTTTCACTTTTACTTCGAGCCATATCGTTAAAGCTATCACATCATGCGTCATATGTTGTCGTAAGCCGCACCTTTTAAAGATAACTGCCCATACCGATATGCTTACCTTGGTTTGGCGCTTCACAGTCAAACGGTAAACACTGAAGACTCAATGATTCATCAAATATAAATTCTTTCCCTTTAGTAAAATAATTGCCTTGTGGGTAAATTAAAAATAATCCTTTGCAGCCATCATCTTTATATTTCTTACCATAAGCATACAGCTGATACATATCACTTTGAGATACCCCATGCTTAGAATCTCGTTCATCAATGACTTTCCACTTGGTGTCTGCAACCCAACACTCATCTCCCTTACGAATAACAATATCAGGCTTCATTTGAAACTTGTTTGGAGAAACACAAAGGTGCTTACGGCTTTCTTGGGTTCTAACGCTATACCCCTTTTTACCTAAACTCTTACGTAACATCGCAGCCACATAATCTTCAAATATTTTTTCCATTGGAAAGAGAATAGATATTGTTTTAGTTTCCCCTGCTGACGAAACGGTTCTTTCTTCATTCAAAATCAAGCGACACCACTCTAAAGGGTGCTGATAGTGCACCATCGCCCTATTGGATTTACATTTGGTAAAATCCTGTCGAATATTCTTTGAAACTGGCACATCCGCAAACACAAACATGAGCTCACGACTCAGCCTTTGATTATTTGCATTTCTGCTCAACCTTGAAACTTTCTGTAAGGCACTATGAATGAGTCTATTCTCAGGGCGGTTGGGCTCATATTCATCATAGGCACAGAAGAAGCGTTGTTGCTGCACAGTATTCCTCTGAATTTGTTGATTAATGAGCAATTTACCCTTTAAAAAAACTTGGTTTTCTTCTCGCGTTACATAATCAGAACGCACACCACGTTTCACAAGCCTATTTACCTCTTGTAAAAAGTAACTCATAAATAGCTCAAGCAAATGCATAGGTGCAGTCTTTAAGTTCGCATCACCACCCAGTTTGAATTTTGCACCTTTAAGGTGACGAAGCATGCGAAGTAGCACTTTTCTAGAACTTTCGTTCCCTTCAGGTGTTGCATCCGATATTTTAGGAAGTATTTCAATTTGCGTTCCACATGGGGTTTGCAATACCCCCACATAACTTTGCACCTGAAATAACCGTTTTCCTCTCCGCTTCAAAAATAAAGTATGATCATCCGAATACTGTTTGCTTTCTTCTTGCTCCAGCAGGCCTTCAAGGTAATCAAAAGCAGGTTGAGGGATAGCGACAGCCAGATGACTACCCCCCACTTCTTTTTCGCCAAGCTGACCAACCCTTAAATAATCATACTCACGCAGCGTTACCTGCTTCATTTAAAAGCCTTCACTATATATACCAAGGTAACTTTCTGCATGCTTCAAAGCTTCTGAATTGCGCTCATAAACTTTACGCTCATCTGTAAAAACATCACTAACACTTGGTCCGAAGAGTGTTCCATAATCCACATTTGCCTTCTCAATGATAAACTGATGAACTAAGTCTTTCTTTTTATTATCCCCCAACACCATGCGAACCTTTTCCCAATCCTCAAAAAAGTATTCAGCAAGCAAAGGAATAACTTTGTTTTCAAAAATACCCTTTAGATATGAAATATCCTTTCTATTTTCTTCTTTTTTCAGCCCCATAAAAAACGCATGTCCAATCGTATGTTCACGATCATAAAGCACTTCAATGCGCTGGTTCATAGCATGCAGCATTCGACGAAGATTCACATTATTAACTATTAAGTCCTCATCAGAATGGTCTTTATTCCAAGCCCAATCTCCTTCTGTTGCATTTAATGCCCAATTTCCCATTTCTTCCCAATCTTCTGGACTTACATGTTTGCTTGAGCTTTCCAAGTCATTTACATGCAACAAACATGGGTTAGGCATCATTTCTTCAAATTCAAACCTACGCCTTAAAGCAGTATCCATCATGGCAATCGAACGATCAGCTGTGTTCATTGTTCCAATAATATGCAGGTTCTTTGGTACACCAAACTCCTCACCTGACACAGGCAAGCGAACTTTCATCTCATTTTTTGCACCAATTCTTTTATCATCTTCTATCAGTGTGATCAATTCACCGAATATTTTAGACATATTGCCGCGATTGATTTCATCGATAATTAACACATATGGTTTATCATTTGGATCAGTTATTTCTTCACTATTTAGAAGTTCACTTAACCTTCCCTTATTTAAGGTCGGCTCTCTCAATTTATATAGAGTCATTTGAGAAAGGGCTTTATCAAACAAACGCTCTTTGGGCAAACTAGGGGCAAATGACTTTAACCATTTCACCTTTCGCATCTGACAAAAGTTACCATTGGCTAAAAACTCATAATCACCCACTACCTCTGCTATAGCCCTAAACTTATGATTCCCATCTGATATAATAATCAAATCACCTTGAGATATCTGATGCTTAAACATGTCAACCGATGTTAGGGTATAATCTTGATTATCAATCTCCTTGTTCAGTTTACTTGCAAGTTTTTCTTTTATATCCTTCCTGTCTCGACAATCAGAAAAATCAATATCATCACCATATCCAAGTAAAACATAATCATTCTCAATACAATCTTGGAAAATATAATCTTCCCCAGATTGGGTATTACCCAACGACATTTTCCAAACTTCTTTTTGCGAAACATCAATCTCAGTTGATGTGGTGGATGAAACCTTCACAGAAGCGGCATCGCATATATTCCTAAACACACCAGGTTTCACATCATAAGAAATCGTACTTTCCCCATCATTACCTTTCAGGGTTTCTGCCCTAATTCCTTCAATAAATTCTTCATAACCATATGACTGATGAAAAGTAACAAAATCAATACGACCTAATTCTTTAAGTTCTTTATAGCGTTCTTTCGCTTCTTCGTAGTTTTTATAAGTTTTGCCATCACATATTTCCACAGCTTTTCTTACGGTATTAAAAGTTTTTCCCGTGCCCGGGGGGCCATATAAGATTTGATTCAGTTGTGGTGTCAAATTTTCAGTCGTCAGCATTCCTTTATTTATATTCTCATCAGGTTTTTTACTATTTTTTTCAGCCATCATTGACAGTTCTGGAAATGAGTGCACAGGACAAGCGTTATCCTTAAACTTTTCTTCAAGGCTATTTAGTATTGAAATATAGCTATCAGCATCACATATTGTCGGAACAGTTAATCCCAAGTTAGATTTAATATATTCCCTTGATTTCTGGTCAAGAGTGGGGAAACTTAAAGGTCGCAACCAATAAAAACCCATAGTTAAATTCCATTTAACACCATTTTGTTTGCGAACTTTATTGTACAAGTCCTTAAACACCATTTCATCTTCTTCACTACGGGTATTAGCATAGTCTATTGCTGCGGAAAACATGTCCCATAGAGAGTCAATCTCACCAGCCAACCTCGTTTTTAAAAAACTAAAAAACCACGTTTTCTGATTATTTACCACTGGTATTCCGACAAATGAATTAGGAGCCTCAGCTTGCACCCCCAAAAACCTTGCTAAATCTTTAGCTAAAGTCACTCTATTCTCTTCAGTAATCTGCCTGTTAAACAATGCCATAACCGTAAATGGACAAATATCTTCTAAAGCAATTTTATTCCCTTCTTTATCTTCATCTTGAAGGGCGGTACCTTTATATATTGAATGAATTTTTTCTACAAGTTCTCCCCTGTTATCTTTATACTGCAACAGTGCATCAGCCACTTGTTCATAGAAGGCAACCCACAAATAATTTTTCATACCATCTCCGTTAACCCATTCATCTTTTTTCTCCATTTTGGACTACCCCTCATTTAGTAGACATTTTAAACCTTCCAAAAAAGCCGCCTCATAGTCAACTGGTGACATGTAGTTGAGGTGGCTATGCCTTCTGGTTTTGTTGTACAACATTTCAATGTAACTAAAAACATCCGCACGAGCCTCATCTCGTGTAGAGTAAATGGTCTTTCGGATGCGTTCTTTTTTCAAAGAACTGAAAAATGATTCCGCTACCGCATTATCCCAACAGTTACCTCTTCGGCTCATACTTGCTGTAATATGGTGCTCACGCAGGAAACGATGCCAGTCATCACTACCATACTGAGAACCTTGGTCAGAATGAATAATCACTTCTGAACTTGGCTTTCTACGCCAAATAGCCATTAGTAAGGCATCCATCACGATTTCTTTTGCCATATTGTCCTTCATTGACCAGCCAATTACATGTCTGGAGAACAGGTCAATCACAACAGCGAGGTATAGCCACCCCTGATATGTGCGAATATAAGTAATGTCAGTCACCCATACTTTATTTGGTGTATCCACAGTAAACTTACGCTCAAGATGGTTGGGTGAAACCTGAGATGGATACCCAGCCTTGAACCTTGGTTTTTTATAACCTCGTTGGGCTTTAATCCCATGCTTCTGCATCAACCTAGCGATACGGTTTTCACTGCACTTCTCACCTTGTTCACGCAAGTCTTTATAAATACGCCTGCTGCCATAAATACCAGTGCTTTGTTGGTATGAATGACGAATCAAAGTTAATAACCGCTTGTTTTCAAGGCTTCTCTTTGATTCGGGCTTGTTTAGCCAAGCATAAAAGCCACTATGATGAACACGTAAAACCCTGCACATTCCCCGTACTGTAAATTCTGTGCGATGATCACGTATAAAAGCGTACCTTACAGGGACTCTTTGGCAAAGTACGCGGCGGCCTTTTTTAGTATATCGCGTTCTTCTTCAACACGTTTTAGCTGAGACTTAAGACGTGCTATCTCAAGTTGACTGCTGTTATCGTGACGTACTTTCTTTTTTGATTTGCTTAGCCATGCATAAAGGCTTTTACTGCATATACCCAGACGCTCAGATACATCAGCCACTGAATAGCCCCGGTAATCCTCCCATTATCAGCGTGTGCCATCAGTAGAATTTAACTCACCATCAACGGAGGTCTACCTCCATTAGCTTTATGTGGACGTTCGTGATTGTAGAACCAAAGCCAGCGAGTGGCAAATTC
>JALSZC010000020.1 GCA_027059605.1 Ghiorsea sp.
GAATAGGTACACCTGCAGCACTTAAGGTTGAGAAGGTACGCGTAAAACGTGCAACAGCACCTTTACGAAGTACATCCCCAATAGCAGGTAAGTTTAACATGAGCTTATCCAACTGATAGTTCCCTGCAGGGGTTTTGTAAATAGCCTTAATGGCAAAAACGATGGCAATGGGTACACCAAATACCAAATACCAGTATTCAACAAAGCCATCAGATATTGCCATCACAATTCTGGTTGGTGCAGGGAGCTCAGCACCAAAATCGGCGAACATTTCTGCAAAAATAGGTACCACAAAAATCATCAAGATAGATGTTACGATAAAAGAAATCACCAAAATAGATGCTGGGTACACCATGGCTGATTTTACTTTAGCTTTTAGGGATAGTGATTTTTCTTTGTATTCACAGATGCGTAAAAGAATAGTATCTAAAATACCACCTTTTTCACCTGCCTCAACCAATGAGCAGGTAAGACGATCAAATTCATTGGGAAATTTACGTAATGTCTCACCAAATGGTGTACCACTTTCTAATTCTGTTTGAATACCATGGAACAGTTTTGATAAACCCTTATGGTCAGTACCTTTTTGTAATAACTCAAAACATTGTACCAAGGGTAAACCTGCATTAATCATAGTGGATAGTTGCCTAAAGAATATACTGATGTCTTTTTCGGTGACCTTTGGATCGCCACCAATGTGAATTTCGATAGGTTTTTTCTTTACTTTAATATCAGTGAGGTTTTGTCTGCGTAGCGTTGCAGTGGCAACATCTTTATTAACGGCCTCAAATTCACCCTTTACTTCTTTTCCTTGTCTGTTTTTTGCAGTATAAATAAATTGGGGCATATCAATCTCCTACAGTGGTACGCAAACACTCTTCTAGCGTGAGAACACCTTCTTTGACTTTATTCAGTGCTGCCATGCGTAATGTTTTCACACCTTCACTTATAGCAATTTCATTAATCTCATCTGAATTTCTACCAGCATACACAGCATCACGGATACTGTCTGAGACGGGCATCACTTGATAAATGCCTACACGACCTTTATACCCTGTACCATTACAAATACTACAGCCTTTACCTTGCATGGGTGTAAATGTATCCAAATCTTCTTTTTTTAGCCCTGCATCAAGTAATGCATGAGGTTCGAGCTTGATAGGCTCTGCACACTCACTACAAATACGCCGACCCAAACGTTGTGCTGTGACCATATTCACTGCGGAGCCCACGAGGAAAGACTCAATGCCCATGTTAACCATACGAGTCATGGTGGACGGGGCATCATTGGTATGCAAAGTTGCTAATACCAAGTGACCTGTAAGAGCTGCTTTAATACCAATCGCTGCAGTATCATAATCACGAATCTCACCAATCAAAATAACATCAGGGTCTTGGCGTAAGAATGATTTAAGTGCAGCAGGGAAGTCCATACCAATAGCAGGGTTCACATTGACTTGGTTAATACCCATAAAGTTAAATTCTACAGGGTCTTCCGCTGTACAAATATTGATACCTGGTTTATTTACTTCGGCTACAGCTGAATACAAACTCACCGTTTTACCTGAGCCTGTAGGCCCTGTAACCAAAACCATGCCGTAAGGTAGTTGTACAGTTTCTTGGAATACCTTTAAATCATTAGGTTCATAACCCAATTTGGTTAAATCGGTCTGTAAGTTGGACTGATCCAAAAGCCGCATCACCACTTTTTCACCAAATAGGGTGGGTAACACAGACACACGAAAATCGACAGTTTTGGCTTTAGATAAGCGCAGCTTCATCCTACCATCTTGGGGTATTCTACGTTCGGTAATATCGAGTCGGGCTTGGATTTTAAGACGCGAAACCAGTGCGTCACGCATATTCATAGGAGGGCGCATGATTTCCTGCAGCACACCATCAACACGGTAGCGTACTCGAAGAACTTTTTCATAAGGCTCAATATGGATATCCGATGCACCGCGCTTGATAGCATCAAGCAGAATAAGGTTCACCAGTTTAACCACAGGGGCTTCTTCACTGGCGGAGGCGAGGGTGTTTTCATCAGCTTGAAACTCTTCGGCTTCAACAACAGACATATCATCAGCACCCATTTCTGCCATGACATCTTCTAAGTCTTGCCCTGTTTGACTGATTTCCTCAAGTTTTGCCATTAATTCGCTTTCACGGACAATTACTACATCAATTTGACTGCCTGCAATAAATGCCATTTCATCCATACTGTTGATGTCATAGGGGTCTGCAACAGCTAAAGTGATAATATTTCCTTTACGTTTGACAGGAATAGCATGGTTTTTGAGCATGATATCAACAGGGATTTTTGTTAATTCTGTATCAATATCTAAACTTTTCAGGTCAATAGCTGGGCGACCAAAGGTTTGGCTGATAAACTTGACAAGCTCATCTTCTGTAAAAACCCCTGCTTTGACCAAAGATGCAGTTAATGTTTCACCATTTAACTTCATGTTTTTCATGGCTTCTTCAAGCTGCTCTTGGGTGATAGCATTTTTACGTAATAAAATCTCACCTAGTCGTGTTTTCTTCATATCATGTCCCCCAGCCAGGCAGGTTTAAAGGCTGTCTTGCTAATTCACGCTCTACCCAGTGTAGAGACTCTAACTTATCTGGCAAGCTAAGATGTCCAGATTGTATAGCATCGTGATGCCAGAAGTAGAAAGAAGCAATACCTTGTGCAATAAGCATAGGCAATCCATCTGTTGTGTCATAACCGCCAGATGCTGCCGCTAACGTAAAGGCAGTGTTTCCTGAGGGTTTGTAAACAGCATCTATAGCTACACCTTTTCCAGCGATGCTAAAAGGGAAAGTGTCACCTTGTTGTAAGCCAATGCTAGTCGTATTGATGATTGTTTTACATGTTTTACATGCTTGACTTATATCTTCTTGCTGCCAAGCAAGTTGTATCATTTCAGTTGTATAATTTTGTTTTGTTTGATGAATCATTTGTTCAACACGTTGTGCACTGCGGTTACAGATATAAATTGTTCTTGCGCCTTGTTTTACGAGTGCATGAATCACAGCTTTGGCTGTGCCTCCTGCGCCAAATAGTAACACTGGTGCACTCAAGTCTGCTTCAACGCCTTGCAAGACGGAGGCAAAACCTTGCCAATCGGTATTGGTAGCTAACCATTCATTGTCTGTGCGTTTAATCGTGTTGACGGCACCAATAGTGTGTGCGTCAGCGTCAGCATTGACCAAAGCTAAGGCTGTTTCTTTATGCGGTACGGTAATATTTAGACCTTGAATATGTGAAGCATGTAAACCCAATAGCGCAAGGTTTAAGGTATCTGGAAGCACATGAAATGGGGCATAAATAGCATCTTGTTGAGCTTGTTCTAGAAAATAATTCTGAAAAAGAGGTGATAGTGAGTGGCTAACGGGGTCACCAATGATGCCATATAAGGATGTTTTACCATGGATTACTGTCATGTTCTAAACGTAGATTAATCCAAGGCTGTTGTCAAAAAGTGTAATTAAATAGGGTCTTTATCGCTTACATTGGCACTTTCAAAAGTTGCCATTTCGCGGTGTAAGGCGATGGCTGATTGCAATAAGGGTAAGGCAAGAGCCGCGCCTGAACCTTCACCGAGACGTAATTGTAAGTGAAGTAAAGGTGAGAGTTGTAGTTTTTTAAGGGCAAGTGCATGTCCTTGCTCTTGTGACTGATGACTAGCTAGCATCCATTGTTGAATATGGGGTTCGCATTGTTGTGCAGCAAGTGCTGCGGCTGTGGTAATGAAACCATCAAGTAGGATAGGGATACCTTGTTCTGCTGCCTCTAGGTAAAAACCTGTAATTGCTGCGATTTCTAAACCACCTACTTGCGCCAAGTAAGATTCTGCTTCTATACCTTGATTCTGAATACGCTTTAAAGCCTGTTGGACTACATTTACCTTGTGTGCATGGGCTTTGGCATTAATGCCTGTGCCATGACCTACAATATCTTCAGGTTTTTGTTGGGTAAATAAGCAAATAAGGCAAGCACTTGCTGTGGTGTTGCCAATACCCATGTCACCAGCGATGAGGATATTTGCCCCATTATTGATGGCTTTTTTTGCTTCTTGTCTGCCTACTTGCATGGCTTGTGTACATTCATCCGTTGTCATCGCAGGGCGAACTTTAAGGTTAGCAGTGCCAGCACGCACTTTAGCATGTGTGATGCCTTGGATATGTTGCGTATCAAGTAACACACCGACATCAATGATTGAGAGTGTTGCCGCAGCTTGTTTTGCCAAAACATTAATGGCTGCGCCACCTTGGCTAAAGTTTTTAAGCATTTCTGTAGTGACTACAGAAGGAAATGCTGAAATACCTTCTTCTGTTACACCGTGGTCTGCTGCAAAAATTGCAATGTGTGGCACGAGTTTGTCGGGTATATGTTTACCTTGACGAGCAGCAAACCAACAGGCGATATTTTCTAGTTGCCCGAGTGAACCTTGCGGTTTGGTTAGTGTGTTTTGATATTTTCGAGCTTCTTGCTCAATTTCAGCATTCCATGCTTGTATGGTCATATGATGATTCGTTTAGGGTTACTTACTTGCAGACAGCCAAGTATTTACTTCTTTGAACATGGGGTGTGTTGGATATTTAGTTGTAAAGGTTTGTAAATACTCACGACCCTTAGTTTTATTGCCGTTTTGTGCATAACATGATGCTAAGGCAAGTAATGTATTGGCTTTAAGCATATCGTTATTTGTGGACTTCAGTAGGCTTTCGAAGATTTCTTCACCTTGTTGTGGCGTATCTGATTCACATAATTTGGTGCCATCTTCAAATTGTTTTACATCATTGCGAAATGCTGAGTCGGATGAAAGGTCTCCTTCCCAGTGTGGTTTAAGCGCACTTTCTGTGGTTTCTGCACCACGAACACCAATGACAGCAGTTGCAGTGGTGTTGGCGGCATGTTTTCTTGGGATAATACGTTTTATTTTTCCCCATAATGAACTAAAAAATGAGCTTTCAGATTTAACAACTTGATAGGTATTACTTTTATCTGTGTTCTCTGCCGCTATTGCCTGACTTGAAATAAGTCCGAATGATAAGCAAATGATAATAAGGTATTTCATGGTTGTTTCTCCTTTGATTGAAGCATAATGCTTGTTTCTATGTGTAAATCTGTGACTTGTATCATGCTTATTGATGTAGCAAGAATGCTAATTGCTCGTAGCGTTTAGGAACTTGGTCATCAAGTGCTGTTGCTTCATCAAATACAAGTTTAGCTTTGACAGCATCTCCCACCTTATAATAAAGCATTGCAATATTTACTTTAATATCTGCATTGTTAGGTGCTGCTTCAGATGCTTGTTCATACATAGGCAATGCTTTTTGATAGTTTTGCTGCATATAATAAATATTACCCAAGTTATTAAGAGCGGCAATATTATTAGGGTCTTTCTGACGTATGTTTTCCAATTCTTTGATGGCTTGTTCATATAAACCATTGCGTGCATATACCACGGCTATTTGCATTTGTGCTTGGGTATTGCTGGCATCCAAGGCTAACATAATGCGATACGGTCTTACCT
>JALSZC010000021.1 GCA_027059605.1 Ghiorsea sp.
CCCATGATTGATGCAGCACTTGCTGAAGTCAAAGAACCCAACGCCAAAGTACTAATTGATGCTTCCCAAATGCAAGGCTGGGAACTAAGGGCAGCATGGGATGATTTTAAACTGGGGTTGAACCATAACAACGACTTCAAAAAAATTGCTATCTACGGACATAAAACATGGCAGAAAACCACTGCCAAAATTGGTTCTTGGTTTGTTTCAGGTGAGGTTCAGTATTTTGAAAGCTTGGATGATGCTGTGGCTTGGTTACAAGAAACATAAGACCTAAAGCAAAACACATGTTATCCTTACATTTTGCGAGGGTTGCTCATGAATAAATTGTTGGTTGTGTTCGCCGCAGGTTGCTTTGGCGGTTTGATGAATAGTTTGACAGTATGGCTGTTTGGTAAATATGGGATTTCATCCATGTTGGATGTGTCTATCGCGCCACAGCTCACCGCAGCTTGGCTTTATCCTCGCATTGTTTGGGGCGGCATTTGGGGTATATTGTTTATCCTGCCTTTTCTTAATGAGCGATGGTTGCTCAAAGGTGTGCTACTTAGTCTCGCGCCAACAGCCGTGCAATTATTCTATATTTTTCCTGAAGTAGCACACAAAGGTTTAGCTGGCATGAGCTTGGGTATGCTCACCCCATTGCTTGTGATCTTTTTCAATGCCGTGTGGGGTGTTATGACTGCTTATGCCATCAAAATATCACCCGAGGCATACTAAACCATGACAAAACACACCAAACCCATACAAGCCAGTCAAATCCCTGCTGAAACTGCCCAATCATTATATCCAGAGCCTTTTAAGACCATGATGAGAGGGCGCAGCAAACGCAAACTTGGTAATCATTTCGGGCTATCTAATTTTGGCGTGAATTTAACCGAGCTACAGCCTCATGCCATGTCTGCACTTAAACATTGCCACAGCAAACAAGACGAGTTTATTTATGTCATCAGTGGCTCACCCACATTGATATACGGCAAACAAGAGTTTGAGCTTACCGCAGGTGATTGCTTTGGTTTTAAGGCGGGCACAGGCATCGGTCATCAACTCGTCAATCAAAGTGACGGTGTGGTCACATACCTTGAAATTGGGGATAGAAGTAATGACCATGTCATCTACCCCGATGATGATTTAATCGCACAAAGCACCGATACTGGCGCATGGGAATTCTTGCATAAAGATGGCACACCCTACCCCAAGGATGATGCATGAAATATCAAGGTGGTTGCCATTGTGGGGCTGTCCGCTTTGAAATTGAAGCGCCTGAAGAAATCGTTGTAACCCAATGCAATTGTAGCATTTGCAGCAAATCAGGCTATTTACACTATGTGGTGGATAAAGAGGCTTTTACTCTGCTTCAAGGCAAAGCGCAGCTTAGCACATACACCTTTGGCACAGGCGTTGCCCAACATCATTTTTGTAAAATTTGTGGTATCAAACCCTTTTATGTTCCGCGCTCACACCCCCAAGGGTTTAGCATCAATGTCCGCTGCTTAGATAATCCTCCCAGCTACTCCATCAACACCTTTGATGGCCAACACTGGGAAGATAATATACATCAACTTCGCAACGACACATAAAATAAAATCGGTGTTTTCTTTTGCATATATTGATAATCTAGCCTAATAATTTATACAGCATTTTTGCTGCTAGTAGTAACAACACTATGGCGATAAGTTTTTTAACCTGTTTTGGCGTGAGTCGATAATGCATGATGAAGTCACCCACATACCCGCCGATAATGGCAGCAATTGTGACCACTCCAAGCAGTATCCAGTCCATATCTACAAACGAAAGGTAAGTTGCAAAGGCTCCCAGCGTTGAGAACGGGATTACAAAGCTAATAGCATACGCTGCCTTTTTTGCATCGAAACCAAGAAGAATGAGCAGTGGCATAATAAGTGAACCGCCACCTACACCAATCATTCCAGAAATAAGCCCAACCACTACACCAATAAGATAAAGCACCCACGCTTTGTTATAAACAACTTTTGTCTCACGGTTACTAAAGATTAACAATGCCGAACTAATCATTAAAAAGGAAACGAGTACCCATTCAACGATTTCTTTTTGTATATACTGGCTTAGCCATGCGCCAATAGGTGTAGCTAGCATAATGGAAATGATTAATGGTATGGCAAACCTTATATCCAAAACGCCACGGAAAAAGTTCATCAATGACGCGGTAATGGTAGAGGCAGAATTAATAAATAACCCTATCGCTTTTGCCAAATTGATAGGCATATCCATCATAGAAAAAATGGGCACCAAACCTATGGCAGACCCTACACCGCCCATAGAAAAGAGCGTTGATAACCCAAGGGTCAGAAAAAAGTAGATTGCATAATGCATCAATTCGGGACTCATCTTTTACGCCTTTTGTTCCATTTTACTAACATACCAATAAGTTAGACTGTTATTCACCATACTTGAAATGATATTGTCTAAAAGTATCAACTATTGCTTTTAAGTTTATTGACGTAATCTCTAGCTTTATCACCGCGAAGGTAATCCACAATACCAAGCATTCCACTGGTTAGGTAACGGGCATTGAAACCTTTAAGTTTTAAAAATAAACGCGCTATTTCTGCCCTATCATAATGTGGGCACATGGTCACAATTGTTTTGCTGTTATCGATTTCACTGAGTCTATCAGGCAACTCATTAAGTGGAATGTGATCTCCCATGCCGATACGCCAAGCCTCGTACTCTTCATGAAAACGGATATCGATGATTTGCGCTTCGCCTTTGGCATAGAGTTCTAGCAACTCTGGTAACTGTATTTTCATATCCTTACGTTCTTGATAGTCAAAATCTTTTAAATAATCATCAAACGATATTATGCTTTTTTTCATCTTCCACACCTTCTTGACAAGCATTTTTTCAAACGCTTCTGTTATCGTTTCTGCCTGCATAAGCCCTTCGAGAAATATCTTTCCATCCAATGTGAGTGTTGGGTCTTTGGCTATACCCTTTTCAGCGGCTTTGAGTGAATCATACTCAAAAGTAAATTTTACACGTAACGGCAGATGTTTAATCGCACAACTTAAACGCTTGGAAAATTTTTCTGTGCTTACTTTGTCGCCATACAAAATAGCATGGAAAAGCGGGTACTCTGTTTTATCAGCATTGAGTATCTCACCCTCATGCATCGTATGGCAGGCTTCATGATTCATCGAAAGCTACTTTGCATAAATTCAATTACCATTGACTAAACAGACACACCAAACATCTGTCCTACTCCTGCTGTTAGTGCCATAGCAAGTGCCCCCCAGAAAGTCACTCTGGAGGCTCCCTTTAAAATTGATGCACCACCAGCATACGCTGCCAACCCTCCCAGCAATGCCAAAAAGAGAGTCGATGCAATGGATACATCCCATATCAGGCTATTCAAAGGCATAATCCAAGCCACAAGTACAGGAAGCGCTGCTCCTACAGTAAATGTCAGTGCGGATGAAAAGGCGGCTTGCAAAGGATTTGCATGATTGACTTCAGAGATACCTATCTCGTCTCTAGCATGCGCACCCAGTGCATCATGTGCCATCAACTGTTCTGCCACCTCTACTGCAAGGTCTGGTTCCAGCCCTCTCTCTTCGTAGATTTTCGCAAGCTCCTCTTTTTCTGCTTCAGGCTCTTTTTCTAGAGCTTCTTTCTCAAGAACAAGGTCTGCATTCTCTGTGTCTGCCTGAGAACTTACAGAAACGTACTCACCTGCAGCCATGGACATAGCTCCTGCTACCAAGCCCGCTACACCAGCAAGAATGACTCCCTCTTTTGTTGTATCTGCAGCGGCAATACCTACGATTAAACTTGCCGTTGATACAATCCCATCGTTTGCACCCAGTACCGCTGCGCGCAACCAACCTGTTCTTTGTGACTTATGTAATTCACCCATATTATTCCTCTATGTGATAATCACTTCTTTATCATCATCTCTTTCATATTCACACTGAAAAGTGGTATGTTCTATATCAAAATCATCATGTAACTTTTTCTCTAATGTATCGATGACCTTGTTGGACTCAGATAATGTTACATCATCCTTAAAATCCAAGTGAGCTTCTAAGTGAATAGAATGATCACCCAGTTTCCATATATGAATATGATGCGCATTTTTTATGGCCTCTTCTGCTTGAATGCATGCCACCACATCTGCCATATCAATTTCCTTGGGTGAAAATTGCATCAGTATGGCGCTGCTTTCCTTGACCAAGCCCAATGAAGCCCAGATAAGGTAAAGCGCAATCAAAATAGAAATGATGGGATCTATCCAAAATAATTCAAAGTAGTACATCAATATACCACCAAGCACCACGGCAACACTGGTCATCACATCCGTTAATAAATGAAGATAAGCTGCCTTGATATTCATGTTGTCATGCGCATCATCTTTGACAAGCAACACACTCGCCGCATTCAAAACAATGCTTAAAGTACCCAGCCCAATAACCCACAATGAATGAATCGGCTCTGGATGGTAAAACTTATGAAAAGCCTCAATGATTAAGAAAATTGCGATGCCAATTAGCGCTGAAGCATTAAAAAGAGCCGCTAAAATTTCCGCCCTTTTATAGCCAAATGTTTTGGTTTCACTGTTTGGTCTAGCAGCCAAACGATTCGCAACATAGGCAATCAAAAGAGCCAGCACATCACTAAAGTTGTGCATAGCATCACTCAACAAAGCCAGTGAGCCTGAAATAATGCCACCCACAATTTGTGATAGCGTAATCACAATGTTGAGCACTATCGTAATAAATAAATTCTTGCCGCTTACGTTGTGATTATGCTGGTCACTCATGGCTTATACCCCTTTATTCATATTGATTTATTTCAAGAAACATTATCCCTCTGATGTTAACCACGATAAAATCGAGGTTTTATCTGGAATGCCACCCGCATGTACCACTTTACCATTAATCACCACGCCCGGAGTGGACATCACCCCGTAAGACATAATCTTTGCCATATCTTCGACTTTCTCTAACGCAATCTCGATATCATGTTCGCCTGCAACAGCTTCAATCAAAGCCTGCGTTGTTTTGCAATTGGCACAACCTGTACCCAATACTTTTACATCTATCATTTCTTTCACCTCACACAATAATATTAAAGAACCAACCCACCAACATGATGGAAACCGTTACAATGGCTGTAAACAAAGCCAAAGCTTGCCACTGAATCACTTTTCTTAAGATAAGCAATTCAGGCAATGAAATCGCTGCAATACTCATCATAAAGCTTAGCGTGGTGCCGAGCGCAACGCCTTTGAGAAGCATGGCTTCTGCCAATGGAATCACGCCCACAGCATTGGAATACAAAGGCACACCAATCAATACGGACATGGGTACAGCTAACCAGTTATTGGCATCACCGAGGCTGGCTGCCCAGTTTTCAGGGAAATAGCCATGAAACAATGCACCAAGCCCTACGCCTATAATCACCCATTTCCAAATTCTACCTACGATTTCTTTGACTTCGCCAAAGGCATACCGATGGCGAGCAGGCAGTGAATC
>JALSZC010000022.1 GCA_027059605.1 Ghiorsea sp.
TGGGTGTGATGACAGAGAAGTTAAATGCCTTTGCTTTGGTTACTATGGAACAATCATTGATTCCTTTTCATCATGTTGACCAACCTATGCATATTTGTCGTTTCCGCTGTGAAGCACCTGAACAATTACATGCTGAGGGTTTAACACGGCTGCGCCAAGGTATTCAAGATGTATTTAATCAACTGGCTGACCATGATGTACTCAATGCATTGATTATTTTGTGCGGTATCAATATTCGTGATGTGACGGTGTTAATTACACTACGCAACCACTTGGCACAATTGATTCCTGAAGTATCCATTCAGGCCTTATCTGAAGTCATGTTGAAGCACTATAAAGTCAGCGCACAAGTGTTTCGCATGTTTGAAGCAAAACACCGCCCAAGTTTGCCTGAAACAGCCGCTGCGCAAGCCATGGCGAGTTTTAAAACACAGATGTTAGATGTTCAAAGCTTAAAAGAAGATACATGGCTACGTGCTTTGGCAGACATTGTACAACATAGTTTACGCAGCAATGCTTGGACTAGGGAACAAGGACAGGCACTGGCCATTAAGATTAACCCCAGTGCATTAGATTTTATACCCAAACCTAAGCCCTACCGTGAAATCTTTGTGCATGGTGTGTGTGTGGAAGGCGTGCATCTACGCGCTGGTAAAATTGCCCGAGGCGGCTTGCGTTATTCGGATAGACCTACCGACTTTAGAACAGAAGTTTTGGAATTGATGGCGACACAAGTGGTCAAAAATGGGCAGATTGTGCCCACAGGAGCCAAAGGTGGTTTTGTAGTGCGTGATGGTCATGGACCAGATTTTGTCTTGGCACAATACCATCAGTTTATTCGTGCTTTATTATCGATTACAGACAACCGCGTTGGTGATCAATTACAACCGCCTGCAGGCATTAACATTGCAGCCGAAGATGTGGATGATGCTTATTTGGTTGTTGCAGCAGATAAAGGTACTGCAAGGTATTCAGATGATGCCAACGAAGAAGCTATTCAGGCGGGATTTTGGTTGGGTGATGCCTTTGCCAGTGGCGGTAGTTATGGTTATGACCATAAGGCGTTTGGCATTACAGCAAGAGGTGCATGGGTATGTGCAGCACACCATTTTGCACGCCTAGGCATTGATTTATGGCAAGATGAGGTGACGGCTGTAGGTATTGGTGATATGGGCGGTGATGTGTTTGGTAATGGCATGTTGCTCAACCCCAATCTGAAGCTGGTTGCAGCTTTTAATCACAAGCATATCTTTTTAGACCCTAATCCTGATGTTGCTGCTGCTTTTGCAGAAAGAAAGCGTTTGTTTGCTGCTGTTAAAGGCTGGGATGATTATGATACATCACTGATTAGCCAAGGTGGTGGCATATTTGACCGAGCATCTAAAAATATTCATATATCAGAAGAAGTTCAAGCGGTGTTAGGTATAAACGTAGATGACTGCTCTGGCGAAGCTTTGATTCGTGCGATTTTACAAGCACCTGTAGATTTATTGTATAATGGCGGCATAGGCACGTATGTTAAAGCAAGCTTTGAAACGGATGCAGATGCCCAAGACCCTGCCAACAATGCTGTGCGTGTGGATGCTTGTAACTTACGCTGCAAAGCACTTAGTGAAGGTGGTAACCTTGGTTTAACCCAAGCTGCTCGCATTGAATATGCACAATCAGGTGGTTTGATTAATACCGATGCTATTGATAACGCGGCGGGCGTGAATATGTCTGACCATGAAGTAAACCTTAAAATTCTTCTTGCTAATGAATCATTTAAACGGCGTAACCAGCGTTTGAAACAAGTGGCAAACTTTGTGGCAGAGCAATGTTTACAAGATAATAAAGAGCAGGCGATTGCCTTGAGTTTAACTGAGCAAGCAGCCGAACACCATTTGCCACGGCTATACCATTTGCAACAACAGCTTTTTGCAGATCACTATTTGTCTAGTATGACTGAAGACGCGGCGGGCTTTGTGTTAAGACCTGTATTTTCAGAATGGTTGGGTCATGAAAAAAATCGCGTACACCAAGCTTTGGATGACGCAGCATTTCGCGAGCAAAGTGTATTTGGCGATATGTTTTTAAGAAACTACTTTCCTAAACCATTACAAAAGAACTTTGCTTTAGCCATTGCAAAACACCCACTGGGTAATGACATCGCGCATACGCGCATTACCAGTTATATTGTTAATCGTTATGGCATTGCCAGCATCCATTATTTACAAAATTTGACGGCCTCTTCGATTGTCGATGTGGTGCAAGTGGTGTTGATGGCAGATATGTTGTTAGGCACACAAGATATTTATGCAGACTTTTTGCATCAAAATGGCAGTGATTTGCAAGGTTGGTATCAAATTCAACAAAAAGTACTGAACTTTGCAGAGGGGTTATTGTTGTTGGATGGGCACATGCAAGTGAACCAAACATGGTTGCAATCTATGCAGAGAGGTTTGGTTGCATTTGCCAAGAAACATGATTTGGATGTGGTTGCTTTGTCTGGTTTAGCCACGGCAATACCGTTGTGTGAGGAGACAGGTAAACCTTTGCACACCTGTTTAGCTGTAACACAAGACTGTATTGATACATTACCCTTCACACCACTTGAAGAAAGTTTACGCAGCACATTGTGGGGTGATAATGATGCGCACGCTTTACGTTGTGAGTGGCTGGGCAGATTGTTACGCATGAAGAAACAAGCGGCAAAACAAATGTTGTCAGTTTCTAAGAAGAAGAAACAAAAATTGGTGCAAATATGGCAGCAACACCCATTGCAAGCCAAGCTAGAATATCTGCTTACGTCACAAGAAGGGTTGACCGATGAAGAGCTACGCTTGCGTTATATTCTCGCCATGACACATTTACAAAGCATTGTGGAGTGCGACTGTAACTTGGCTTAAAAACTTGTCTGATGACATAATGGTTGACGAAGTACCACGAATTTATAAAGTGCGGCTCTCACAAATCGTGAGATATGGCGCTTTAGCTCAGCTGGTTAGAGCACCGGAATCATAATCCGGGTGTCCGGGGTTCGAGTCCCTGAAGCGCCACCATATCAAAGTTCGATAAAGAACAAAGAAAGCCAGTAAGCCTAGTGTTTACTGGCTTTTTTATTGCCATCTTGTCCGAAGACGTTCATAGAAAGCAGAGAAATTTGTTAGTTAAAGTGCTGGTTAATTTTTGTTTGACCAACAGTAAGTGTTTAGGTGAAGAACAATGCTAACAGTTGCAGAAATAGATGCGCTTCAAAAATCAGAGAAGAAAGCGGCTGATAAAGTTGCCGATGGAGCAGGGTTATATCTTTTTGTAACCAAGCGAAGTAAAGTTTGGAAGTATTTATATCGTTTTGATGGCAAACAAAATACGTTCACGATTGGTAAGTACCCAGAAGTAGATCCAAAAGAAGCACGCAAACGGTTAAATGAAGCAAAGACTTTGGTCAGCAGCGGAGTTGACCCTAATTTCCACAAGAGACAGCAAATTTCAAAGTCTTTAGCAGACATTGAGCGTGAACGCATAGCGTCCGAAGCAGACATGAACACTTTTAAGGTAGTAGCGAACAAGTGGCTTGAGTTACATGGCCATTCGTGGACTGATAGTCATATTGAAAAGCTTGTTGGTCGCTTAGAAAACCATGTGTTTCCCAATATTGGAGAAGTGCCAGTATCTAAGCTTACTAAAAAACATACAGCCGCAGTGGTTGAAAGTATTGTGAAGGCTAAAAAGTTTGAGACAGCTTCTCGTATTTATCAAAGGCTCTAGACTAGCAGATTTATCTGTTTAGTCTGTAAACATGTTTAAGAACAGTAAGTTAAGTTCATATTATGTGAAAAAGATAATGTTGTGTTTTTGTGCAGACATTACAGCAGCCCAAGCAGCGATTTTATTGGGGCGTAATCGCAATACCATAAACCACTGGTATGGCATATTCGGCAAGCTATTTATGCGCATCAGGAAGCCTCAAAAAAATGGACTCTGCCCATCAGAAACTGGAAACAAGCACTAAAACCGATTTATGATTGAGTTCGAAGATCGGCTAACCGACTTCGTCTAAATCATGAAATGGCAGATACACAAAACTGTTTACACTCTCCACTCTCCAGAGCTTGCCTTTATGCATCCGATAACTAACCAGCCCGTGCAAATTCATTGTCCACCAGGCTTTTAAGCCACCTGTTAGACAACCCCTCTCACCAATGGCAGCATAAACCTTGGAGGAATTAAGTATATGTATCGACTATGGCTGTGGCCTTTAGGTTTATCTCCTACATTTATAGCACCTTGGATAGTTACGAAGTATAATATCCCTATCGAAACCTTTTTGGCTCCTCTTGGTTTAATATGGTTCCCAATGATACATGCCATAGACAGAAAGTATGCCATCAAAAACAACCCAGACATTGAAAAAGAACTCCTCTCTTCTGGTCATCCTGGCAGTGTAAAGCTTAACTCAACTTCACAAAAAATACTGGGGTGGTTTGCCCTTATCGTTGGCATACTGCTGGTTGCTTTTGGCACCAATGATAATGGAAGCAAGCTACCAAGTATTATTACTGCTTTCTTTTGCCTTCTAATCGCAGGCGCATGTTTATTGCCAAAAAACATTAAAGGGTATTTTGGTGATATTATTGCCTTATCTGTGATTCTTTCTGCTATCTGGTTTTTTGTTACCCCACTTAAAGATGATAATGCCAATCCCATTATGTTTGCTTATATATTTGGTGGTGGCGCAGTTATTTATCTTTTTAAACGTTATAAAAACCGTTCCCAAAAAGCCGAACCTGAATATTTTAAACGATATAAACGCCGTTTCAAAATAAACGAACCTAAATAAACGACATACTCCTTTTGTTCAACACTATAAGCAGTTAGGATTTTGGCATGTATCAACACGCTGTGATTGGATTAGAAGGGTTAACACTCTCTGAACAAGAAAAAGACTGGTTAACCAACCATACCCCCAAAGGTGTAATTTTATTTGCGCGCAATGTGCAAAGCCCTGAACAAACCCAAGCCTTGCTTGAGGATGTGCGCAAATATGCGGGCAAGGATATTTGGGCGGCGATTGACGAAGAGGGCGGTCGTGTGCATCGCATGCCTTGGGCTCCGTTTAATAACCGTACCCAAGCCAATGCGTATGGCAAGCTATACAAAACCGACCCTGATGAAACCATCAAACAAGTATTCAAAGATAGCTATGAAGCGGGCAAAGCTTTAAAAGAACTTGGCTTTACGCATAACTGCGCGCCTGTACTGGATATTTTTTACCCCCAAGGCGACCCCATTATTGGCAATCGTGCCTATGCCAGCGATGCGGATACGATTGCTACACTAGGGGCGGCATGCATGTTTGGCTTGCACGATTCAGGCATAGATGCCATTGGCAAACATTTCCCGGGGCATGGCAGGGCGGATGCAGATTCGCATTTGGCTATGCCAGAAGTGCATGCTGATTTGGGTACGATTTTACAAGAGGCGGATGCTTTCCCACAACTCTTTGCCAAAGGTTTAAAACATATCATGA
>JALSZC010000023.1 GCA_027059605.1 Ghiorsea sp.
AGCAGCAATGGTATGCAAAAAGCTTATGCTGAGCGCACAGCGATTAATGCACCACTGCAAGGCTCGGCAGCGGATATTATTAAGGTTGCTATGATTCAATTGCAAATGAAATTAAAAGTACAGTTTCCCAAGGCTCGTTTGATTATGCAGGTGCATGATGAATTGATAGTGGAATGCAGTAAAAATGATGTGGCACAGGTGTCAGCTTTAATCAAAGCGGTGATGGAATCGGCAGTGACGCTTGATGTGCCATTGATTGCCGATATTGGTATTGGTACTAGCTGGTTTGAATCTCATCAACTATAGTAAAAGCATAGGTTGATTTTTAAGACGCAGAGGGACTATGAAATTACTTTCCATCCTTGGGGAACACCTCAAACATGGACATAAAGAACAGGTTTATCATCACGCACTAACACAAGTTATGCTAGGGCTTGCTATAGTGATATTGGGTGCATTCTTTTTTGTGCACCTTTTTTTGGCGCAGTATGTGATGGCAGTGATTCAAATCTCTTTGGCAGTGCTGTATGCTCTGGTATATTTTGATGTTTTTCACATAAAAAACCAACGTTTTAAAGAAGCAGCAGTGGTGACTGGCACATGTGTCCTTTTTTGGTTTTTTCTTATTGATGGTGGTATTGCAAGAACGGCTATTTATTGGATTCCGTTTTTCCCATTTATGATATTTGCCGTTGCTGGTGTTTATCGTGGTTTATGGTGGATTACATTGTTTTTGTGTGGTGCAGTGGTCATCGAACTTTTGGACTATTTGGATATTTTACACACACCTTATAAGGCAGAAGAAGTGATAATCTTTTTCGTGGCCTTCGTGTTTTATGTGCTTGTTGGTTTGGTTTTTGAAATCTTGCGTAGTTCACAGCAAAAGGAATTGGAAGAAAAAAATACAAGCTTATTGGCTGTGCGAGAAAAACTTAACCATACCCTAGAGCATTTGGAGCAAGAAATTGAAAGTAGAACGGTTGAACTCAAAGAAAGCAATCAAAAGCTGGCGCGAGAGGTAGAGCAGCATCAAAAAACAGATAACAGTTTGCGTGAGGCAGAGCAGAAGTTTTTTCAAGCACAAAAAATGGAAGCATTGGGCACATTGGTAGGTGGTTTGGCGCATGATTTTAGCAATGTGATGTCGGGGATTAGTGCGAATTTATTTTTGATTCAACGAGCGATTAAGGGTAATAGCTTGGCACAAGATAAACTTGATGATGTGGAAAGGTTGGTGTTTCATGCATCGGAAATGAGCAAGCAACTTTTAACATTTGCTCGCAAAGATGATGTAGAAAAGAAAATGTTTGATATGGCTTCATTTATCAATGAAGCATTAAAGCTAGGTATGGTTTCTTTGTCTTCACGAATTAAGGTTGAAAAGGATTTGACAAAGTCACCACTGCCTATTTGTGGTAGTGCAACGCAATTACAGCAGGTTTTATTAAATTTATTGAATAATGCCAAAGATGCTTTATCCACGGTACAAGAGCCAACAATTAGGGTGATACTCAAACCTTTAGATGAGGCAATGCACTTACGTGAGAAACATCCTGATTTAGAAGGTAAATGGTTGTATTTATGTTTTTGTGATAATGGTGAAGGTATACCGCAACAAAACTTGGTACATATTTTTGAACCATTTTTTACGACAAAGGAACAGGGTAAAGGCACAGGCTTGGGTTTAGCTATGTGTTATGGGGCGATTAAGTCACATGGGGGGATGATAGAGGTAGAAAGCACTCCCAAGCAGGGCACATCTTTTCATATCTATTTGCCATTAGAGTTGGGTGCCCAGGAGAAACAAAAACAAGAGGTGCATTTTCAAGGTTTAACAGGTAATGGGGAAACGATACTCCTTGTTGATGATGATAAAGCTTTACGCTTGGCACATCAAAGTGCGTTGGAAAACTTGAATTATAAGGTTATTTTAGCCCAAGATGGTCTTGAGGCGATTAAGATTTATGCACAAAAGAAAGAGCAAATTGATTTGGTAATGATGGATAGCATGATGCCGAATATGGATGGTGTGAAAGCTGCACAGCATATTTTGATGATGGATAAAGATGCTAAAATATTTTTTGCTACAGCTTATGAAAAAAGTAGTACAACAGGACGTAGGCTCATTCAAGATGCGAAAGAGCTTGATTCGATACGCAGATTGCAAAAGCCTTTTACCATTGAGCAACTATGCCAAGTGATTCGTGAAGAGTTAATGTAAGCATTGATTTTCTTGACGTAGTATGTGTTTGCTTCATTGTTTCAGTTCAAGTGGTTTGGATAGGGAGAGCTAATGAAACATTTTGCATATGCGAAGTTTTTGGCTTTTATACCATTGTTTTTGTTAACCACCTGTACAGTTGAGCCACCTGAGTTATTAAAAGTAGGTGTGAATCAATGGCCAGGTTATGAGCCTATTGTTTTAGCGAGAGATTTGGGTTACCTGCCACAAAAACAGGTGAAGCTGGTTGAATTACCCTCAAATACAGAGTCTATAGCTTTACTTCGCGCTGGACGCTTGGATGCTGCTGCTTTAACCTTGGATGAAGCACTTAATGTTATCAATTTAGGTACAGAGCTTACAGTTGTACTGGTATTTGATTTTTCAAATGGTGCAGATGTTTTAATGGCTAAGCCATCTTTAAAAAGTTTGGCAGATATGCGACATCATCGCGTGGGTGTAGAGACGACTGGTGTTGGTGCACTGCTATTTCATGCTGCTTTAAATCAGGCAAAGCTTGAGAATGATGATGTGCAAGTGGTGTATGTACCTGCAGATGAACAGGAAGCAGCATATACTAGTGGTCAAGTTGATGCGGTGGTTACTTTTGAACCGATTAAAAGTAGGCTTAAGCAACATGGAGCACATGTTTTATTTGATAGCAGTGAGGTTCCTGACTTAATTGTTGATGTGTTGGTAGTGCGCACTGATCAGTTGGATAAGCAAAGCGAGAATATTTTTCAACTGGTGCAAGCTTATGCTAAAGCGCGTTCATATATGACACAATATGCGGAAAAGAGTATGCAGTTGATGTCTTCACGTTTACAAATGCCCCCTCATGACTTAAAGCAAATATATCAAGACTTAATTTTACCCAGTTTATCAGAAAATGTTGCATACTTTTCAGGCTCACCATCCAAATTTGAGCGTCACACGCATAAGATATATGATTTTATGAAACATCAAGGTATGTTACAGAGAGAAATGTCATTTTCTCATATTCAAGATAAATCTTTTGTGACGCGTGTGAAGCTATAATGTTGCAAAGGTTTAGTTTAGGGCAGATTGTTTCCTTTTTGTTTGTCTTGTTTGTTTTTCCTGTGGGTTGGTTTGTCATTTCATCTTTATATATTGGAGCACAACAACAGTTGGCAGAAATGAACCAACGTTTGTTTCAAGAACAGCTTTCCAACCTATCTTTAGAGGTTGTGCGTGATTTGCGGCGAGGTGATATGCAATCCTCCCAACGCTTTGTTGCGGTTGCGGCTGCCAGTGAAACATTGGTGCATCTTAGTGTCGTGGATAAGTCTGGAAAGATTATGAATTCAACGCGTTATGCATGGCTGGGTAAACAAGCAAAAGATGTGATTCCTGAGTTCAATCAGATAAGTTTTACCCAAGCATTGAAAGAGCATAAAATATTATCTTATCTCGATACTGAAAATGCGGAAGGCTACATTTATTATCCTATAGATATGTCAGCATCTTTCCAAAAACAAAATCTTGGACAAGGTTTGATGGTTGGTAAATTTACCTTTCAAAAACAAGCTCTGATACTAAAGAAAAAGCAACAACAGCAATTGGTTTATTTTGCGGGCATGCTGGTGCTGATTGCCTTATTGTTTTTCATCTTTTTAAGAAAGTTGGTGACCCAACCATTAGCTGCCAGTATGCGTTTTATTCGAGATATTGAGCAAGGCAAGCCTAAAGCGACATTAGAAGTACAAGGTACGAAAGAGGTTGTTCACTTAGCAGCATCATTATCATCCATGTATGCAGCATTGCAAAGCTCACAATCTAGCTTGAAACAAACCCATATTTTGTTAAGTAATATTTTAGAGTCAGTACCTGACCTTGTGTTCTTAAAAGATACCAAGGGTGTGTACACTGGTTGTAACCATGCCTTTTGCACGTTGGTGGGCAAAGCTTCGGAAGCTGATGTGATTGGGTGTACTGATTTTGATTTTTTTGAATCAGAGCAAGCCAAGCAGTTTATCGAACACGATAAACGTATATTGACACAAGGTGAGAGTTTAAGAAGTGAGGCATGGGTGGCTTATCCTGATGGACGTAAAGGGTTATTTGATACTCTTAAATCACCTTATCGTAATGAGCAAGGGGAGCTTCTTGGTTTGATTGGTATTTCACGCGATATTACGGACATCAAAGATTTAGAAGCACAATTTCATCAAGCACAAAAAATGGAAGCTATTGGTACTTTGGTCGGTGGTATAGCCCATGATTTTAATAATATTTTAGCTGCCATGACAGGCAATATGTATTTGGCAAAAAGAAGTATGTTGCAGGGGAATACACCTGCGGCTGTTGCGAAAGTTGAGCGAATTGAAGGGTTAAGTGATAAAGCAGCTACGATGATTGCACAGTTATTAAGCTTTTCACGCAAAGGTGTGGTGCAAAAGAAAGCGCTTTCTATGCGAGTATTTGTACAAGAGTCATTACTTTTGGCAAAAGTAACGATTCCAGAGAATATTCATGTGCAACATGATATTGAAGATACACCCATGATGGTTCATGCAGATTCTAGCCAGTTACAGCAGGTGTTGATGAACTTGTTAAATAATGCTCGTGATGCAGTAGAAGGTAGGCGTGAGCCAACGATTACTGTTAAACTTGAGACATGCACACCAAGTGAAACCTTTAAGCAAAAGCATGGGTTTGGTCATGTTGATAGGTTGGTTCATTTATGTGTGCAAGATAATGGTTATGGTATTGCTGAAGAAGATGTAGAACATATTTTTGACCCATTTTTTACAACCAAAGACGTTGATAAGGGTACAGGCTTGGGGCTGTCGATGGTCTATGGTGCTATTCAGAGTCATCATGGTGTTATCGAGGTGGAAAGCAAACAAGGTGAAGGAGCGTCTTTTCATGTTTATTTACCACTTATCAAGTCTAGCCAAGATAAAAAGAGTATAGAACCAGCCATGCAGATGACAGCAGCCAAGGGTGAAGTTATTTTATTGGCAGATGATGAAGTTGAGGTGCGCCAAGCTACAGCCGAGGTGTTAGAAACAATGGGTTATAGGGTATTTCAGGCAAGTGATGGTGAGCAAGCATTAAGTGTTTTTAAAGAGCATTATCAAGATATTACTTTGGTCATGGTTGATGTTGTGATGCCCAAATTGGGTGGTATTCAACTTGTGCAAGCTTTGCGGGAAATAAAAGTACAGGTGCCTGTAATTTTAATGACGGGTTATGATAGAAATAATGTGCTAAAAACAGGTGG
>JALSZC010000024.1 GCA_027059605.1 Ghiorsea sp.
CCATAAATGCTCCAATATGTAATCGATGAGATGCCTTTAGTTAAGCAGAGGTTAGAAGTGCTGTCTATATTGTCAACACAACACAAAAAAGAGCTGCAAGGCGTTAACCTCACAGCTCTAAGTCAAACAGTGCTTATAAGCTAAATTAGCTTGCCATATTCGCATAATTTTGCACAAAGATGCCAGCAAACAAAATCGTTGCAATTACTGCTGGTCCATCACGATATAAAAACTTACCAATCTTTTTTGTTATATTCTTCATATACATCCTCCTTTCTTACTTAGGATGTTGCCTATAATACATAAGGTTTATTATAATAATGTGATGTTAATCATAAATTTTATTTAGGATTCTAAAATGAGGTTTAACATCTGTTGAATCGCATGATGTAGTTTATCAAAGTTAATGGGTTTGTTTAATATCAGTGTGTTCTGCATGTCTATATCAGCAAATGAACCTGTATTGTCATAACCTGTGAGAAAGATAATACCCACACTGGTATGCTGTTGACGAAGTTTCTTCGCAAATTCAATGCCGCCCATGTTTGGCATAATCACATCAACAATCACAGTATTAGGGGTGTGTTGTTCAAAACATTGCAAGCCTTGTAGTCCATCGCTTGCTTGAATAACTTGGTAATCCAAGGATTCTAAGACTTCAGCGGTGGTTTTTCGTACTTCATCATCATCGTCAATCAATAAAATAGTTTCACCTTGGGCATGTTCATGGACTAGCTGATTGGTATCAGGTGTTGTGTTTAAAGTATCTTCTACAATAGGCAAATAAATATGAAACGTTGTGCCTTTACCTTGGGTGCTTTCGACTTCAATCACGCCTTGATGGCTTTGTACCATGCCTAGAATCATGGATAAACCAAGCCCTGTGCCTTCTCCTACCTCTTTGGTGGTGAAAAAGGGGTCAAAAATATGGGGTAAGTCTTCTGTTGCAATACCATGACCATTATCTTGAATGCTAAGGCGCATAAAGTGTAATGTAGAAATATCTGGATTACGTTTGTGGAAATTAGCATCAGCAAAAAAAGGAGCTACACTCAAGGTGATAGATGGTTGCTCAACCTTAGCCACGGCATCTCGCGCATTGTTGAGTAGGTTCATGACCATTTGTTGTATTTGTGATGGGTCGGCATAGACAACATCATCACTGGGTATAATACGGACATCAAATTGGATGTTTTCAGGTATGGCAACATTGGATAAAGCAATGGTGTTTTCAATGGTGGAGCTTAGGTTTATATTGTCTTTTTGTACAATATCTTGTCTAGCGTATGCCATAAGTTGCGCAACAACTGTTGCAGCATGTTTACTTAATGATTCAATATTTTCTACTTTTTGTTTGGCATCATGGGTTCTTCCAGCCTTGATAGCTGCTTTGGCTAAATAAGTATTTCCCATAATAGCAGCAAGATTGTTGTTAAAGTCATGGGCAATACCACCCACAAGTGTACCGATACTTTCTGTTTTCTGTGCTTGAAGGAGTTGTGCTTCAAGCAAATCATGTTCAGTCATATCCTGTAGAATGGTTGCAAAGTGTGTGGTGGTTTGTTTGGTGTTACTTTTATTTGAAGATACTGGGGATATGTGTATGAGTGCAGAAAATTTATCACCATTAGCCTTGTATGCGGTGGTTCTACCCTCCCAAGACTCTCCCGTTTGAATACAATGCTCTAGTTGACGGCAAGCTGTGTTGCGTTCACCGCCCTGTCGAAGTTGAAGCATTGGTAAGCCCAAAATATGCTGATCATAACCTGTGGTTTTCTCAAAAGCAGGGTTGATATAACAGATGATACCCTCTTTATCTGTAATCAATATAGATTCACCAAGGTGCTCAATAGCGCGCATAAATTGTTCCAACTCACTTTCACGCTGAGCAATGGTATGTGTCATGCTTTTGAAGTGTTGTATGAGACTACTGATTTCAGTGTAGGGTGAATGGGGCAGTGTTGTCTCATAATTTCCCTTTTTAGCCGATTGTATAGCTTGAGTTAAGTCTCGAATGGGGTGAAGCATTCTGCGTACCATCAAGATACTAAAAATACCAAAGAATATATACACCAAAAATACAATGAAGACTAAGTAACCTAGTGCCTTTTCAATGGGTTGCATAATTCTTGATGTGGGTATTTCAGAAATAATTGACCAACTTAAATTATTGATATGAGAGCCAATACCAAATACATTTTTCTGTTCAAACCCTTGATAAGCTTGGGTGCTGTTCCAGTTTTTGTAGGCAAGCAAAGAGCGGACAATGGCTTTGTCAGTTAATAAATCGCCTTGATGAAGGTGAGAGCTTTGTTCATGTGCGAGTAAAACACCACGCCCATCTATCAAATAGAACTTATTATCTTCTGCAGTGTTTACTTTTGCCTGAATATTACGCCAGAAATCAAGAATGTTGATGGTTGCAATAATACTACCTATAACTTGCCCATGAGCAGTGAGAGGAACAGCAATAATAAATTCGTAGTGTCCATCAGCTAAATGTAGAGGTGAGCCAATAAAGGTGCGATTGTGTTGGCTAATAATAAATGCAGGTGATTGGGTGGTGATAAGAGCTGGGGTATGTTTATCACGTAAAGAACTGGTGATGATATTGGCATGATTATCGTATAAAGTAATCGTATTAAAGATGGGCTCACGTTTCATCAAACGATGTAATAAGTTGGTGGTGATGTTATTTGTGTTGTTGTTAAAAGTTTTTGTGCGATCAAGTTGTAAGGCGATTGGGTCGGCCTTGTTAACCAAAATAGAGACAAGGCGCTTTGTTTCTTGAGAAAATAAAGCTTCAACTTGTTTGTGGTATATTTTTTCTTTTAGTAATGCGTTTTCTAGTAATAAGTCGTATGCTTTATCGGTAAGCCAAGGGGCAATGATAAAGGCTGGTAGCAGCGATGCGACAAATATCAGCATATACCAAGCTTTGTTTAAGGAAATAGAACGAGGGAAAACGGGCATTATGGATGGCGTGCTGTTGCTTTTTGAATAAAACGGGTATCAGTATAAGTATTGAGGTTATCTGGAATATCTTTCCACAAACCCATGGTTACCATTTCTTTTGCCATGGCTTGTATGTGTGCATCGCTGGGAATCATATCTGAATAATCAATCCAGTTAGCAGGAGTAGTAAGTACTTGTTCAAATATTTGGGCATTTGCACCTGTATAATCTTCACCCATGATGGCGGCTTCATGGGGGTGTTTTTCAATATAGTTTCCAGCTTTTTTGAGGCTGTTCATCAGTTCTTGAAGTTGTTGTGGGTGTTCCTTGATAAAAGTATTGCTTGCTAGAAACACATGATCCATGTGATTTTCCCAAATTTGTGGTGAAATGGCTGCCATCCAACCTTTACCCAGAGAGACAGAGCGGTTGCCTTCAGGTTCACCAACCACAAAACCATCAATTTCACCACGTGATAACGATGTAATCATATCGCGTGGCGGCATGGCAACAACAGTCACATCACTGTATGGAACGTCGTGTTGTTTGAGCGATAAATAAAGCAGTACATGATGCTGTGAATACAAATGGGGTACAGCGATAATGGCTTTCTTTCCTTTAAGGTCTTCAATGCTTTTGTACTGTTTGGACAAGATAAAGCCATTACCATTTCTATCTGCCATCATCACAATTTTGGCATCCATACCTTGGCGAATAAGCTGCATGGCAAGGGGTGATAAGATAAAAGTACCTGCCAGTTTACCACTTTTCATATCTTGAACTACATCATTCCAATCATGATTTTGAACTGTTTTTAAAGTGAAGTCTGGGAAATCTTGCTGATATTTATTTTCAACCACAGCAAGTGATAAATGCCCACCACAAATCAAGCGTCCAATGTTAATGGTTTCTTTATTGCTTGATGAAGTTTGCTCTTGTTGTGTACAACCATTGAATATGACTAAAGTTATCAATAATAACAGGCTATATATTGAAGGTCTTTTGCAAGTTGCTAATCGTAGTTGGGGCACATTTTTATCCTTGAGTGTGTTATTTGTGATGAGAAACATGAATCATACAAAACAGGTGTTTTTTTTGAAGCTATTTCAAGGTGTTTTTTTGTTTAAGCTGGCTAAACGTTTGGCTTCAACAGCAAGTATTGCATCAGCATCTTCCAGTGCTTGTGGTGTGAGCTGACTTTGTTGCAGTGCTTGGCGTAAGTCAGTGATGGTTTGTTGCACATGCTTTGAGTTTTGCGGCTCTTTTTCCAAGGTTTGGATTGCATCTTCCAGTGTTTGCATATGCGTTTCTAGGGTGTGTTGCGGGTTTGAGTCTTGTGGGGGGGTGTCCGTATTGGATTGAATGGACTGTTCAATATTGATTTGTGTTTGATCTATAGATGAAGCATTGAGCATATCACCAAAAGATGTGGATGTTGTTTGTTTTTTTTGTGATTTTTTTAATGGTTGTTTGTTGTGGGTGGATTGAATTTTCATGTTTATAAAACCTCAGACAGCGACAGAAGCCGCAGCTTCGCCTTGATATTCTTTGAGTTTGTTGCGTAAGGTGCGAATGCTAATGCCAAGTAGCTTGGCAGCTTCGGTACGATTGCCTTGCACATGTTCTAATGTTTGCTCAATCAATGCACGCTCCATATTGCGAATGCTCATGCCAGCCTGTACATCGCTTTTTTGTTCGCTATTGGATGAAGCAGATGTGCTTAAGCCACCAATGCCCAAATGTTCGGGTTTGATTTCACCGTTGGTGCACATTAAGAATGAGCGGTGCATACAGTTTTCCAATTCTCGCACATTACCTTCCCAACGATGTTGCATCAGTATTTGTAGTGCTTGTGCGCTGAGTATGGGGGCTGTTTTATGATACATGGCGGCAAAATCTTGTAAAAAGTGTTCAGCAAGTGGCTTGATGTCGGTTAAACGTGAGCGTAGTGGGGGCAATACTACGGTTACAACATTAAGGCGAAAGTATAAATCTTGCCTAAACTTACCTTCAGCCACGGTTTGCTCCAAGTTTCGATTGCTGGTGGCAATGATACGTACATCCACTTTGATGGGTTTATTGCCGCCCAACCTATCGACTTCACCTTCCTGCAATACACGCAGTAGTTTGGCTTGCAAGTGTAGCGGCATTTCTGTGATTTCATCGAGTAAAAGTGTACCTTGGTGAGCGATTTCAAACTTACCCGGTTTGGCTTTGTCAGCTCCTGTAAACGCACCTTTTTCATAACCGAACAATTCAGATTCAAGCATATTTTCAGGGATTGCTGCGCAATTAATAGCGACAAAAGCATTGTCTTTTCGCCCTGAACATTGATAAATATAGCGAGACATACGTTCTTTACCTGTGCCTGATTCACCCACTACAAAAACAGAGGCATTGCTGGGTGCAACCAGTGCAACTTGGTCGAGTAAACGACGGGTTTCAATATCTTCAGTGACAAAAATATCTGAGCCTTGTTGTTGCTGTTTGGCAACGGAATGCAGGGCAG